>DIWI01000005.1 GCA_002428415.1 Clostridiaceae bacterium UBA6110 | reverse complement strand
CCATATATTCCATTTCAAGAAATCCCAAGGCTGCAATCAGGAAGTCAAGGGACACCATCGCAAGGATGATTAATGCCAAAAGCCATGAGGTCTACTTCACATCAGGCGGAACCGAGGCCAATAACTGGGCAATAAAGGGAATAGCAAAAGCGAACCAGTCAAAGGGCAGGCATATCATATCCCAGAAGACAGAGCACCATGCTGTCCTAAGCTCTCTTGAGAGCCTTGCTAAAGAAGGATATGAGATCACGCTTCTTAATGTTGACAAGGAAGGCTTGATTTCGCCGATGGAGCTGATGCAAAGGATAAGGCCGGATACAGTGCTTGTGACCATAATGGCTGCCAACAATGAGATTGGCACGCTTCAGCCAATAGGTGAAATAGGCAGGATCTGCCGTGAAAAGGGTGTATATTTCCATACTGATGCAGTTCAGGCAGTCGGAGCGATAAACCTGGATGTGGAAGATATGTGCATAGATGCACTGTCCATGTCTGCCCATAAGTTCTATGGACCTAAGGGCACAGGAGCACTTTATGTCAAAGGTGGCATATTGATAGATAACCTCCTTGACGGAGGTTCACAGGAAAAGGGCAGGAGAGCTGGAACTGAGAATGTGGCAGGTATCGCAGGGATGACTAAGGCGCTTGAGATTGCTTTGGAGCTTGGCGATGAGGAAAACCTAAGGATAGCTAAGCTTCGTGACAAGCTGACAGACGGACTGCTCCAGATACCTTTCACTAAACTGAATGGGCCATCAGGAGCAATGCGGCTTCCCAACAATGTTAATGTCTCATTTGATGGAATCGAAGGCGAAGAGCTTCTCGTTTCACTCGATATTGCAGGCCTGTTAGCATCATCAGGAAGCGCATGCACTTCAGGAGCCCTTGACCCATCTCATGTACTTATGGCAATAGGAAACGACAAGGAGCTTTCAAGAGGCAGCCTCAGACTGACACTTGGAAGAGAGAATACTGAGGAAGACGTTGAGAAGGCGATAAAGATAATAGACACTACTATAACAAGGCAGAGAGCCTTGAGAAACGGCAGAAACAAGTGACTTTAAAGGAACAAGTTACAAGGGATACAGGTGATTTTGATTTATGAACAACAAGGTAGTGCTTGGAATGAGCGGAGGAGTAGACTCCTCCGTTGCTGCGTATCTCCTTAAGGAGCAAGGCTATGAGGTCATAGGCGTGACCATGCAGGTTTGGCAGGATGACGAGGGATTCAAGGAAAGGGAAGGTGGATGCTGCTCATTATCTGCGGTTGACGATGCCAGAATGGTGGCGGACACCCTGGGAATACCCTTCTATGTGATGAACTTCAAGGAGGTCTTCAAGGAAAAGGTAATAGATTATTTTATCGACGAATACCTTGATGGAAAGACACCAAATCCATGTGTGGCATGCAACAGGTATATCAAGTTCGAAGAACTGCTGGAGAGGGCTGAAGCCTTAGGTGCATCCTATGTGGCTACTGGGCACTATGCCAAGATATACGAGAAGGATGGGAGGATGGTCCTGGAGAAGGCGGATGACGATACCAAGGACCAGACATACGCACTATACAACCTTACCCAGGAGCAGCTGAGGAAGACACTGATGCCATGCGGAGAGTATACTAAGAAGAGGATAAGGGAGATTGCCAAAGAGATGGACCTTGGAGTCCATTCCAAGCGTGATTCGCAGGAAATCTGCTTTATAGATGACAACGATCATGGTAGGTACATCTACGAAAAGAAGCCGGAAGCCAGGGTAGAAGGCAATTTTGTTGACAGGAACGGAAAGGTTCTCGGAAGGCACAAGGGGATCGCATATTACACCATAGGCCAGAGAAAAGGGCTTGGATTGTCGCTAGGAAGACCAGTATTCGTATCAGGAATCGACAGGGACAAGAATGAAGTCATACTTGGTGACGAGGAGGACCTTTTCAAGGATACCCTTGTCGCATCGGACCTGAATTTCATCACGATAGAAAAGCTTGAAAGCCCGATTGTTGCGAGAGCGAAGATAAGATACTCCTCAAAGCCTGCGGAATGCACTATTTACCCTGAAGGAGACAATGTCAGGGTCATCTTCAAGGAAAAGCAGAGAGCCATAACCTTAGGACAGTCGGTTGTATTCTATGATGGCAACCTTGTGCTTGGCGGCGGAACTATAACAGAAGTGATTTAGAGCTTGAATTAAGAGAACCTCTTGCATCTATCGATGACGGAAGTTCTCTTTTTTGTCGCTATAAAGTGGTCTAAGCCCTCTCTCAAATCACATTCAACAAAAGGGTGAATACCAGATATTCTTAAGATTCAGGATTCATCAAAAGATGATTGTCATGATATGGTCACGAATCTTTGTTTCTTGCTCTTTGGTTTTTCAGGTAAAGTCATCCTGATTTTGTTGCTTTCAATCATAGGGTTCACATACCTTGTGATGACATAATACGGGGAATCCATTCTAAGGAATGATGCGATCTCTTCCCTTGAACGCGGTGTTCTGCAGAAGACAAGGATTCGCTCCGATATATCCATATAGCTTCCGAAATCTTCTTTGAGAACAATATCTGCTGCCTGTCCGTTATAAAGGGTAACCTTGAATCTGCCATGGCTATCTGTGAAGGAGGGTGGCTTCAACCCAGCCTTCATCATTTCATTCATAATAGTTGGGATTCCGGAAAATCTGTTTTCGGTATCTATTAGGACCTCAAGCGCACCTGCTATGAATGGATTTCTTGTGTCTGCAGCAAGCTTTCCAAGATCCGACAAGCGTGTCCTGCCATAAAGACCACCTGGATTTTCAATTTCGATCCTGTCACGGTACAATATCAGCCGTATTGGGGAAGCATCGGTATGGATGCTATAGTCCCTGTGTATAAGGGCATTGAGGATGATTTCCCTGATTGCAAGAAGAGGGTATTCCGGTTTGTCAGATCTCTTTCCATATTGGTCAATAATAGTTGCGGTCCTTGTATTTCTTCTAACAAACGCAATAGCATCTTCAAGCATCTGAGGTATTCTGCCGTCAATTCTCTGGTTGTCGATAAAGCGTTCATGGTTAGGACCTGTGTCCCCGAATTTAGTTCCAGGCACAACAACGGCAGTTATTGAAAGTTGAGGGAAATAGGCTTGTGGAAATATTGAAAGCATAAGCACGCCTGCGATTGTAGGCTTTCCTCCATCAACCATGCCTTGTAGCTGGAGAATGCGAAAATCGTCAAGCATCGCAAGATTAGGCTTGGTCTTTCTGGTTTTCTGAAGATATTCTTCTAGCGCATTTTTGTCAAAGTCATCTATTGATGCCCTCTCAACAATGCGGAGTTCGTCCTGGATTTTTCGTCTGAAGGCCTCATAGCTGTAGATTTCGTATTCAGTCATCTGCTGGTCGGATTCTCCAACTCTAATGTATGAACCACGCAATCTGCCGGTACCCTTGTAGAAGCATGGTTTGTCATAGATCTCGCACTCGGAGATTTCAGCGCTTACGATTTGCTTTCCATCAATCTCAGCGACAGTGAATACTGGCCTGACAACAGGCTGCATCTGCAAAGCCTGGTTTGTTACCTTTATCTGGAGGTCCTGAACATCATATACTACCGATACTGAGAATCCGTTCTTTTCGCTGATGCCGAAAATTATTATTCCTCCCCCAGATTGGTTGGAAAAGCTGGATAACGTATCGTAAAGCCTTTCTGATGCTCCATGTTCTGAACTCTTAAGTNNTGTTCAGGAAGCATATTATCACCTCTATGTTAATTGTAAGATTTTACGTAAATAATTACAATAAATTACGTAAATTATTTGCGTAAACAAAATTACGTAAATCCAGTAATTTGTGTAATTTCATATTACGCAGCATCAGTCCTAGGAATATGATTGGAACCCAAACTTTGTTAGCAGCTAAGATTTTGAATATTGGATATACTCATTATTCCATAATACGATCAGTATTAATCAAGATGATTTATTTGACCCAATGAAAATTCGCCATATATTAACCGATACTACATAGCACATTTCAATATTTAAGTTAATATATAATCAGAAAATTCGGATTAAGATACAGGCGAATCAAGTAACCTGTTCAAGAGGAGGGTCTGACATGGGAAGTATAAATGGTCATCTGTCCAAAGGACATAAGCTCAGATTCTGCTTTCTGGTGCTTTCGTTTCTGGCATTCATTATGCTGACTCCGTTTAAAACTGTATTGGCTGAAACCCTTCCACACATACATGCCTGGCCACTAGAGGATATAGTGAATTTCTCATTTGATGGTACGGATGGTATGGATTGTACCATTGAGTTATATGACTCTCTGGAAAATCTGAAGTACTCCGGCAGTTTCACATATGATTCGGGGAATTCATGGATTGATATCATCCCTGGAGATATAGATGTTGCTGTCGGTGACAGAGCCGTTCTTTCAGGTGCAGGCCTGACAAGGGATATGATCGTATCGGATATCGCGGTCACATTGGTGGATGTATCGGCAAATACCGTTTCCGGTACGACGAGCAGCCTATACCCGATTTATGCAACTGCATTCGTCGAAGGCGGTCCATATGGCGCAGATGGTTTAATATCTGATGGAGCCTGGGATGCCACATTCTCAGCTACAGAATATGTACTAAAACCAGGCGATAATGGCCTCGTATCACAGATAGAACCGGACGGGGACAACACTAGCGTGAGGTGGATTGCTCCAAATATTGCCACGATGATGGTCTTTCCATATGAAGGGTCTTTGAACTTCAGCGATGATGGCACATCTGAAGGCATCTACATGATAACGCTGATTGGAGATGCAGGAATCAAGTTTGAGGGTACATTCAATTATCCGTCTGATGAATGGTTAAGGTTTCCAGAAGATGTGGCTATTGATCCCGGAGACAGGATTACTGTTGAGTTCAACGGATTGTTCAGGGAACTGATTATTCCTGACCTTAAGGTGGACTTAGTGGATACCGTGAATGATAAGATACTTGGTTCCAGCAATCTGGATTCGCCTGTCTTAACAACCATTTTCTTTGATGGAGGCCAAGTCAGCAGGACATCCGAAGTGATTGATGGAAATTTCACTGCAGATTTTTCAGTAGTGCAGGGTAGCGAAGGGACATATGATATTACTGCACAGGATTCCGGAACAGTCATGCAGGTGGATACTGACGGAGACATGTGCCTGGTAAGCTTCTGGGCGCCTAATCCGGCGCTTGATGCATTCACCGACTCAGACATCCTTCAGGGAAATGGCTGGATGCCAACAAGCAGCATCGAAATTAGGGTATACTCCAGTGAGACAGCATACTTAACCTATAATTCAGCAACTAATGCTGAAGGCTTTTTCGAAGTGGACTTCGGTTCGTTGGGAATCGACCTGCATGGTGGCCTTAAACTGACGGTAACCGATGGAATGACAGATAGGGTCTTTATAATCAGTGGAATAAGGTTCATCTCAGCTGACATCGAAAATGATCTTGTCCTGGGCTATGTCGAGCCAGGCAGCTATGTGCAGGTAATAATTGGGGATGAGTTCCCGATATTCAGGGAACCGGTCCCAGACAGCGAAGGATATTTCACAGCTGACTATTCGGAACCGTATCCCGGCGACGAGAATACCTTCGACATTATAAGCGGTACTTCAGGTGCACTCAGGACCTATGACGGAAACAACAATGCAACGCTCGTGATGTGGAACGTTATTAAGCAGATCTTACCAGGTGATGTTGATGATAACGGAATAGTCGACAGGCTTGATGCCAATATGATACTTAAGTATCTGGCGGGAAAGATAAGTTTAAGTGAGATTGAGATTCTGGCTGCCGACTACAATCAGGATGGCTTGGTTGATAAAACCGATGCCACATTGATACTCAAGTCACTGGCAAAGAACAAGGTCAAATGACCGTGAGTACCCGCATTGTCACATGCGGGTACTGCTTTTGCCATTTTTATTTTCCATTATCAATATGGGTGGATGATAGTGTATGATATACGTAATGGGTGAAATATTGGGGGGATAATGTATGAGATACTGCTGGACTACTCTGCACGTGGATGATATGGAAAAGTCGGTTGAGTTCTACAACGGGCTGCTGGGGCAGCCAATAACGAGACGGTTCAAGGCCGGTCCGAAGGTGGAGTTCTGCTTCCTTGGGGATGGTGATACCCAGGTTGAACTAATATGCGAGGAAGGCTGCAAGGTGTCCCATGGTGAAGATATTTCTATTGGGTTCGTAGTGGAATCCATGGACAGGATGATTGGAGTCCTTGAAGAAAAGGGTATCCCAGTGCATAGCGGACCTTTTCAGCCAGGACCAGCCATAAAATTCCTGTTCGTGAAAGATCCCAGCGGGGTGAAGGTCCAGTTAGTTGAAAACCTATGATTTGTAGGTATTTTGGGCTATTGACAGAAGTCTCTGCATTATCTATAATTTTATAGTAATATTCCGGCAATGAAGAGGATGAGTAGTCGTTTTATTTACCTTAAGAGAAGGGGTGGTTGGTGAGAACCCTGAGGTTAATTACGATGAAGCTGCCTTGGAGCTGATTTTTAGAAAGAGATGGACAATTGTCCATAATTAGGGTGGTACCGCGGAAGCATGGCTTTCGTCCCTTGTCTGGGATGAAGGCTTTTTTTGTTTATCGGTCTTATATATGTGTGTTATATGCAAAAGAAAAATTGGAGGTACGAAATGAACAGGCTTAGTACAAGTGAAATCAGGGAAAGATATCTGAAGTTCTTCGAAGGAAAGGGACACCTTGTCCTTGACTCATACCCGCTGGTTCCAAAGGATGACAAGTCGCTGCTGCTCATCAATGCGGGAATGGCTCCGCTCAAGGCATACTTCACAGGAGTGAAGACGCCTCCTTCGACAAGGATAGCGACCTGCCAGAAGTGCATAAGGACAGGTGACATCGACAACGTGGGCAGGACCAAGAGGCATGCCACGTTCTTTGAGATGCTCGGAAACTTCTCCTTCGGAGATTACTTCAAGGAAGAGATAATTCCATGGGCATGGGAGTTTGTCACGAAGGAGCTTGAGATACCTACTGACAAGCTTTATGTCACCATATATTTCGAGGATGATGAGGCCTTCGAGATATGGAAGAACAAGACAAACATAGATCCTGCAAGGATATTCAGGCTTGGCAAGGAAGACAACTTCTGGGAGATAGGAGTAGGTCCATGCGGACCATGCTCAGAGATCCATTACTACAAGGCTGATGGGGTGGTTACAACCACCGAGGAATTTATTGAGGCTGGCGAGAGAGACGAGATGGTAGAGTTCTGGAACCTTGTGTTCACACAGTTTGACAAGGATGAGGAAGGCAACTACAACAGGCTTGCAGCTCCTAACATAGACACAGGAATGGGTCTTGAGAGAATGGCCACCATCATGCAGGGCGTCAAGTCCATATTCGAGATAGACATACTGAAGAACATAATCGAGAGCGTCGTGGAGATAACAGGCAGGACCTACGGCGAGGATGAGAAGACAGACATAAGCATCAGGATCATAGCTGACCATGCTAAGAGCGTAGCTTTCCTCATCAGTGACGGAGTGCTTCCTTCGAACGAGGGCAGAGGCTATGTCATGAGAAGACTCCTGAGGCGTGCAGCAAGGCACGGAAAGGTGCTCGGGTCAAAGGGCAAGTTCCTTAACCACGTCATCGAGGCTGTCATTGAGAGCTACAAGGATGCATATCCTGACCTTGTGGAGAGGAAGTCATACATAAACAAGATAGTTGCGCTTGAAGAAGAGAAGTTCCTCGAGACAATAGACCAGGGAACTGAGCTTCTTAACGGCTATATTGCAGAGACTTCAGGCGACATATTCAGCGGAGCCCATGCGTTCAAGCTATACGACACCTATGGATTCCCGCTTGAGCTTACAGAGGAAATCCTGGCTGAGAAGGGCATGAAGGTTGACTTCAAGGCCTTCAAGGAAGAGATGGAGCTGCAGAGGCAGAGGGCAAGAAGCGCAAGGGGCGAGAGCAACTACATGGGCGGAAGCCTTCAGGGCATAGACACCTTCTCTGAGCACTATGAGACTGAGTTTGTAGGCTATAGTGTCCTTGAAGCGGATGTCGAGATAATTG
>DIWI01000003.1 GCA_002428415.1 Clostridiaceae bacterium UBA6110 | reverse complement strand
GCTCAGGCTTCGATGCAGCAAGCCTTGTTAAGGTCCCTGTATCGGTAGTATCCGGAATAGCAGTAGGTGTTCTGGCAGGATACATCCTAGTCAGGATATTCAAGATGTTCCACATGAGAGACACCATTAAGGTACTCATCATACTAAGCGTATCCATGCTGATGGTATCAGTTGAAGAATTGCTTAAGCCTTGGTTTCCTATGTCAGGACTCCTTGCCGTCATGGCAATCGGTGGCACAATACTGAAGACATATGAGCTCCTTGCAAAGAGAATAATGGGCAAGTTCTCAAAGATATGGGTAGGCTCTGAAATCCTTCTCTTCGTTCTTGTTGGTGCCGCAGTCAATATAACAGCACTAGGCGGTACAGGCGTGAAGGCACTTATCCTCATTTTCACTGCACTCATTGTCCGAATGCTCGGAGTAGCAATCAGCGTGTCGGGTACAAACCTGACATTGAAAGAAAGGCTATTCTGCGCCATAGCCTACCTTCCAAAAGCAACCGTCCAGGCTGCCATTGGCTCCATACCTCTTGCCATGGGCGTTCCGGCAGGAGGAACCATACTCTCTGTCGCAGTCCTTGCCATAATGGTCACTGCACCCCTTGGAGCGATTGGTATAGACAAGACCTATAAGATGTTCCTGACCTCGTCAGCTGAACATCACAATATCTGATTTGAAGACCTGTTTCGAATTATACCTTTAAAAAATCACAGCTTTAATATTGTAATTATGTGCTACAATATCGTATTTTCAGGAGATTTGTAGCACATAAATTAAGATCAATCCATGAATTAAAAATGGAACTCTTTAATCCGGACAGAACCTGAAGATGAGCTAATGCTGATACTAAAGCTACAAAATGGCTATGTTACTAATTTGTAGAGAGCCGGATTTGATTTTCAAAATTTTACAGGTCAAACAATATAGATATGCCCTTTCGCAGATTGATGATTTTGACCAAAAGGTCTAACCGAATATTGCTTAATTTCTAAAAGTCATAAAGTAGCGTCAAAACAATCATACCAACCAAGCATTACTTAATAGCAAAGAAACAGAAGGCTGAAGCAATCATGCGGCAGCCTTCTGTTTTTATTCTGGATGAATTAGTAAACCTTAACTTGAAATCGAGCTATCCTTTTCTCTGAGTCTATATTCCAGTTTCAGTAATATAAACGGCTTTGATTGCCTCAATCATTAGCTGAGCCTGTTTGCTCATGATTGAGCGGGTCTTATGAGCTATTCCCAGCTCCCAGGCAAGAGGTGGATTATCAACCTTGAAAAAACCCAGAGATGCAGACCTCTCATTGTACTGCAATATAGCCTCTGGAACAAAAGTGACTCCTACTCCTGATGAGACAAGATTCATTGCAGTCACTACATTTGAGGTTTCAAGCACCGGTGAGGATGCAATTTCGTACTTGTTCAAAAGATTCTGAGTTAACTGACGAAGCTGGTTCTCCTCCTTCATCAGCACGAAGGGCTCCTTGATGAAATGCAGGAACTGTTCATGCGAAAGTGTGGGGACCAAGCAATCAGGGTCTAGGTTCAGATTCTTCAATATGGGATTGTTCCTGTTTACCGCAAAAAGGATGTGCTCATATGCAAGGTGCTCGAAAGTCACACTGCTTTGAGTGTTCGGAAGCTGCATCATGCAGAAATCAACCTTGCCCTGATCAAGCAGGGACAGCAGGTATTGCTGAGACCCTTCCTTTAACTCAACAGTTATGTTGGGGTACCTCTTCTTAAATTCCGGGAAAATAAGCGGTATGAGGATAGAGGATCTCCATAGAGTTATTCCTATCGTCACCTTTCCTGATATCGAACTGGAGATATACAGTACGTCTTGGTCGAATTTCTTTGTGATCCTGATGACATCCTTGACGTATTCCATATAAAGCTCACCTGCTGGGGTAAGCTTCAATGGATGGGATTCTCGTGAAAACAGTATGGCTCCTACGCTCTCTTCCAGCTTCTTAAGATACTTGGTCAGAGATGGCTGTGATATGTATAGCCTTTCTGCCGCCTTTGAAATGCTCTTCTCCTCGGCAATTGCCAAAAAATATTCGTAGCTGCGATCTATCATGTGATCACCTCAGCTCAACTATATGCCTTCCAGGCTATAAATACAATGCGTTTATTGGTATTAGCATCGTTGTAAACATTAACATATAATGAATTTGAAAATTAGCAAGAATATTTGAAGATAGTTATCAAATTAACAAGCCTATTGATAAAGTTTTGCTAATCAATATTCATGGAGGTGCATATCATGTGGAATGCCGTAATCGTCGACAGTGACTACGGAAGCGTAAGCAAAGAGAACCAGAACTATTTGAAGGCAGAATATGAAAAAAGGAATATCTCGCTTAGGATTGAGCATTTCAATACACCAGAGGAGATAATCGCAGGCTGTCAGGATGCTGATGCAATTTTGGGAACGGGTAATCCTCCGATTACCAGAAAGGTATTGGAAAGCCTTCCGAAACTAAAGGTCATACAGCGATTCGGCATCGGAGTGAACTCGATTGACCTGGAGGCGGCAGCTGAGACAGGGGTTCTGGCACTTTTCATGCCAGGCTTCTGCGTAGATGAGCTCGCCATTCACGCTTCAGCTCTGATCCTTAATCTCCTGAGGAACATCTCCTACTATGACCGCGGTATAAGGCAGGGAGAATGGAGAAAGGCACAGGGTGTCGTCCCGAGGAACCCAAAGGATCTTACCCTCGGACTGTATGGCTTCGGCGGGTCTGCAAAGCCACTCTACACAATCTTCAGGCAGGGATTCGGGACCAAGGTGATTGCAGCCGATCCTTATGTCAACAGTGACTTATATGCGGACTACGACGTTGAATTCGTATCGTTTGATGAACTGCTTGAAAAATCGGACATCATATCGATCCATGCTCCGCTGACACCAGAAACCAGACACATCTTCAACAGGGAAGCGTTCAAGAAGATGAAGAAGAGCAGCATGATCATAAACATCTCAAGAGGAGAGCTTATAGACCAGAATGCCTTAGTGGAAGCACTTAATGAAGGAGAAATCCAGTTCGCCGGCCTAGACGTGTTCGAGAAGGAGCCACTGCAGGTTGAAAGCCCACTCGCACAAACCGACAAGACAGTCCTTACCTGCCATAGTGCATTTTACGGTGACAACGCGCAGAACAATCAGCTTACCCTGGCACTTGAACTTGTTGACTCAGTTCTTAATCACAGGATGGTAGTCGGTAAATATATTGCAAACCGCGGTGTAGCAAGCAAAATCGAAAATTTCGAGATTATTTGATGAATGGAGGAAACCAATGAATATCGGATGTCGCATAGTAGAGGATTTTGAAAGACCTTCCAAAGAGCTGATTGAGCTCTACAGGGAGTTTCCAGTAGCCAATATCGATGACTGCATGAACAGGACTGCTGCAATACATCAGGATATCAGGCCAATGAACAGCGCAAGGCTGCTCGGCCCAGCCTTTACAGTAAAGGTGCCTGAAGGAGATAACCTCATGTTCCACAAAGCAATGGACATGGCCAGAGAAGGCGATGTCATTGTAATAGACGCAGGCGGCATGACCAGCAGAGCAATCTTCGGAGAACTTATGCTTACCTATTGCAAGAGCCGAGGCATCGCAGGAGTCATAGTCGATGGAAGCATCAGGGATAAGGATGCGATTTCAAAGATGGACATTCCTGTGTATGCACGTGGAATAACCCCTGACGGACCTTACAAGAACGGCCCGGGTGAAATAAATACAGTCATAAGCTTCGGCGGACAGGTCGTAAGACCGGGAGACCTAATCATCGGGGATGAAGATGGTGTGATCGTTGTCAAACCAGAGGAAGCAGCTGAGCTGGCCGAGAAGGT
This sequence comes from Clostridiaceae bacterium UBA6110, assembly GCA_002428415.1. Lineage (GTDB taxonomy): Bacteria > Bacillota > Clostridia > Clostridiales > Clostridiaceae > Youngiibacter. Next base: position 18,996 of record DIWI01000003.1, on the reverse strand, counting down.
CAAGGCTGTTTCAAACAAGGAAATGGACATAATGGACAAGATCCTTAACGAAGGAACCTATATAAGACCCTGGGTAGATGAAAAGCTGGCAGAAATTGGCTGTGAATACCTGGTGAAGTAACCGTTAACCAAAGACAGGAAATATTCATCACATAGAAAAGCAAATAGAAATAATGAACTATACAATAGCAAATCCATTCAACTGCAAAGGGTAATCCAAATATACAAAAATGGGAGAGGTTAAAATGAAAAAGAGATTAAGTGTACTGTTGCTTGTAGTTACAATGGTTCTTATGATTGCCAGCGGATGTGCAGCCAAAACAGATACACCAACAAACCCGAGTAACACATCGGCTCCATCAGCAGGAATCAAGTACCCAACTAAACCAATCACAATAATGGTTGGCTATTCAGCTGGCGGATCTTCAGATGTCATGGTTAGAATCCTTGCAAACAAGCTTGAGCAATACATAGGACAGCCTATAGTAGTCGTAAACAAGACAGGCGCAGGCGGATGGGTGGCATGGGAAGAACTGATAAAGAGCACGACCCCGGATGGATATACCATCTCGCTCATCAATACACCTAACATCACACTTGGTGCCTTTGACACTGTAAATCCAAGGGCATACACCATTGATGATGTTGACCTGCTGGCAAATCAGGTTACTGACTTCAACGTCATTGCAATCAGGAATGATGAGAAAAGATACACCGACCTGGCATCCCTGGTTGAATATGCCAAGACAAATACCGTGCTTTCAGCAAGCTCAGCTACAGGCATAATATCAGATGACGCCACAGTAGTAGAATATTTCAACATGAACTACAAGACAGACTTTGAGATAATCCAGACAGCTGGAGCCAAGGACAACGAAACCATGTTCATCTCAGGAAACAGCGATGTACTTGTTGCGAACATCGCAGACGTACTTGCCGCATCAAAGAATGGAAGCTACAAGATAATTGCGATTTTCTCACCTGAAAGATCAAAGCTGCTTCCGGACGTCCCTACTGTCAAGGAGCTTGGCTTTGGAGACGCATATATGTTCTCCGCAAGAGGCTATGCTCTTCCAAAGGGTATTGACCCGGCAATCAAGGAAAAGATAATGACTGCACTTGAAAGTGCGATCAACGACCCTGAAGTAGTTAACAAGCTCAATGAAATGGGCGCCCAGACTGATTTCATGAAGGGCCAGGAGTACTACGACTTCCTCAAGAACAATGTCAACCTGTCAAAAGCTATATACGGAATAAAGTAAGTCATACGGTATTTGAGAGTACGCTGGCCGTACTCTCATATCCATATAAGGAGGATTAAACCAAGTGAATTCAAAGTCTATTCACCAGGATGTCTATATCTCAGCAGCGCTGTTCTTAATACTTGCGATACTTTTTGCAGTCACACTTGAGCTTCCGGAATCGTCATCGATCTTCCCCTACATGCTCATTGGCGGTATCGGTATACTGAATATGTTTGTGATGCTTAAGGCGATAACCAAGACCAAAGCAATGAGGGCTTCCAAGTCACCGGCCACTAATCCCATAAACTGGGAGACAATAAAGGTACCCATGCTTATCTTTGTAATGACCGTTGCTTATATCATTCTTTTCAGATTCACTAACTTTTTCATAGCCACTACATTTTTCCTCATTGCACTGATGAAATTCTACAAGGTCAATTCGTGGAAGGTTATACTCCTCACCACAGTCATATTTGATATCCTGATGTATGTGGGATTCGTCAAACTCCTCAACGTACCGTTGATATAGCAGGATGAAAGGAGAAAATAATGGATATTGGTAATATAATTGGAAACATCTTTACCCTTGAAGTCATGGGAGCGCTGTTTCTGGGAACCACAGTCGCAATAATCATGGGTGCCTTACCCGGTCTCAGTGCAAGCATGGCAGTAGCACTTCTGATACCGGTAACCTTCGGAATGAATCCAATCGCAGGACTTGTAATGCTTACCGGAGTATATACAGCAGCGGTTTATGGCGGATCCATAACTGCCATACTTCTTCACACACCTGGTACCCCTGCATCCGCAGCTACTGCTATCGACGGCTACGAACTTGCCAAGAAAGGTCAGGGCTTCAAGGCGATTGGTGTGGCAACGATCTCTTCAGTCATTGGAGGAGTAATCTCCGCCCTAGCGCTTATGTTCCTCAGCCCTCCCCTTGCATTGATTTCATTGAAGTTCGGACCTCTTGAATACTTCCTTTTGGCAGTATTCGGATTGACCATAATTGGAAGCCTTGCTGGAGACTCCATGGCTAAAGGTATGATTGGCGGCCTAGTCGGACTTTTCATTGGAATAGTGGGCCTCGACATGATGAATGGAGTACCCCGATTCACTTTCGGCCTCCTTCCACTTGAAAGCGGCGTTTCAATGGTTCCTGCAATGATAGGTATGTTCTCGATTTCCCAGGTCATGATAATGACCGAGGACATCATTAAGGGAAAATCAAACCTCACAGAAGGAACTGAAACTCTTCTTACAGGCAGATTCCTTCCTACCTGGAAGGAATTCAGGGCATTGGTACCTACAATACTCAAATCGTCCCTGATAGGAGTATTTGTCGGAATACTACCCGGTGCCGGTGCGGATATCGGATCTTGGGTAGCATACAACGAAGCCAAGCGATCCTCAAAGCACCCTGAACGTTTTGGTAAAGGTGAAATGCTTGGAATTGCAGCATCAGAATCAGCTAATAACGCAGTAACAGGCGGAGCATTAATACCACTGCTTACACTGGGAATACCAGGAAGCTCGGTAGCTGCAATACTTCTGGGAGGCCTGATGATCCAGGGACTCGTACCTGGCCATGAGCTGTTTGATGTGTATGCTGAGATAACCTATTCCGTTATGTTCGGATTCCTTATCGCCAACCTTTTGATGGGATTCATCGGATATGTCATTGCAAAGCAGGCAGTAAAACTCTCCAAAGTACCTATGTCGGTCCTTGCACCAATCATCGTGGCACTTTCAGTCGTAGGGTCGTTTGCTATAGCAAACAGCATGTTTGACGTCTACATCATGGGAGCGTTCGGACTGATCGCATACTTCATGAGGAAATCAGGATTCGGAACTGCTCCAACCATTCTTGGAGTAATTCTGGGAGCAATGCTTGAAGCCAATTGGAGAAGGGCACTTGTGCTTTCCAAGGGAAGCATGGTTACCTATTTCTTCAACAGACCAATCGCGCTTGTAATTCTAGTTTTGATACTGGCATCTCTATTCGTACCTGTTATAATGGTTAGAGTAAAGAAAAAGATGAACAGCGATTTGAAGGTAGAGGAAAACGAAAAATCCTATGAATCCTCAGACGTTGACTAGGCAAAGCTGATTCTTCTGAAGAACGCAAATATTGCCATTACCATCCGTAGCTTACGGGTGGTTTTCTTTTTCCATCATATCAACACTTTCGCAATAGCAATTGAAACTACTTACTGAGCATTAATAGTCCAGCATAACCAACAATTGAAGGGATGTAAACCAGAATGCAGCAATCAACAATAACACTCATCGTATTGGCTATAATGGCAGTCCTGTTTGTAACTGAAAAGCTTCCCTTGGCACTTACTTCAATGGCTGGTGCTGCAGTGCTTGTTCTTCTCGGAATAATAGAAATACCGGTGATGTTTTCCGCATTTTCCAGTTCTACTACGGTTTTACTGGTTTCCATGATGATAATAGGTTCTTCCCTGTTCCATACAGGTATTGCAGAGAAGATCAGTGACAATATCGTTAAAATAACCGGCACTTCTGAAAATGGGATCATGATAGGAACTATGGTTTCCGCTGCAGCGATTTCATCAATCTGCAGCGGTGTAGCTGTAGTTGCCATGATGCTTCCTATTGTAATCGGAATAAGCACAAGAGCAAAGGTTTCAGTCTCGAGACAGCTTATCCCCTTGTGCTTTGCGGCGAGCTTCGCAGGCAACCTTACACTTGTTGGAGCTGCCAGCAATGTTATAGTGTCAGGCCAGATGAAGCTCCTGGGCATAAGACCCCTAACCTTTCTTGAGCTTGGGAAGGTAGGTCTTCCTATTACAATTCTCGGGATATTGTATTTCATTACTGCAGGAAAGTCATTCCTCACACCTGGAGACTCATCAGACAAGGAGTATCTTGATGCGTTCATGGGAAGAGACAATAGCAAAAAAGAGTTCAACAGAATAAAGGGATATATTAATCTGGCAATCCTTGGATTGGTTCTGGTTGCAATGGCTATAGACAGTGAAGCATTCCCCATGCACCTTGTAGCTGCACTCGGAGCTATGGTAATGGTTCTTACCGGCTGCATAAAGGAAAATGAAGCCTATAAGGCAGTAGACTGGTCAACGATCTTCATAGTAGCTGGCATGAGTTCAGTATCGAAAGCAATGGACTCAAGCGGTGCAGCGAAGCTTCTTAGTGATTCAGTCGTAGATATGATAGGTACCGATGTGAACAAGCTGGTGGTGCTTTTCGTGGTAATAGGCTTCACGATGCTGCTCACCAACTTCATGATGAACACCTCAACTGCAGTGCTTCTGACACCACTCTTCATCCCTCTCGCCCTTGCATTAAAGGTCAATCCAGTTGCAATTGGAGTTGGCATTTGCGTTGCTGCATCAAGTCCATTTCTTACACCTGTGGGCTCCGGAACAAACACCCTGGTTGTTAAGCCCGGCAACCTGAAGTTCATGGACTTCTTCAGACCAGGTCTCGGCGTTTCTGCTCTGATCATTGCTGCATGCATAGTCTTCATCCCATTGTTCTGGCCTCTTTGAACCTCTAATCTAGTTAATGATGGATTTTAAGTCCAATCCATTTCAATTAAATAAATCAATAAAAAGTCGAGATCAAAGAATGAGTACTTTGATCCCGACTTTTCTACATCTTTTTAAGTTTCAATATTGCCCTTGCTTCATCAGGTGTAGCTACTTCCATTCCGAGCTCATGTATTATCCTTACTACCCTCTCAACCATCTGAGCATTGCTTTTCGCAAGCTCTCCCTTGGTGTAGTATACGTTGTCTTCAAAGCCTACTCGGACATTTCCACCTTTCAGCAGAGTCTGAACAACACCTGTCAAATGAGTCTTGGCACCAATTGATATTGTACTGAAGTTGACATTCTGATCCTTTGGTAATTTTGATATCATGAAATCAAGATTCTGTTCTGAGTATGAAATGGCTCCCTGGCTTATCTTGTTCATGCCCATTACAAAGGAAAGCGATATAGGGTCATCAAGAATACCTGCTGGCTGGTAAATGTCGAATACATCCTCTAGAGTCTCGATATTGAATATCTCGAGTTCAGGCTTTATATTCAGTTCCCGCATCCTCTTTGCAGTCTTCATTATCCAGTCTCTTGTCCACATATATATCCACGTTAGGTCTCCCCAGGACGTAGTTATAAGAGAACAATCAAGTGAACACATCTCCGGACGCACATCCGGTGATAGAAATAATGCAGCCAAACCCTCATCTGCAACTGATCCTGGTTTTGTCGGCGGAGCTGTGGAGTTCTGAAGTATGATGTTGCATTTAGACCTGATTTTGCCGTTGATCTCTGCAAACGTATCTGTATCACAGCTTGAGCGATCATTCTTGTCCCTTGTATGGACATGTACGATAGACGCACCGGCATTGTAGCAGTCGTAAGCGGAAGCAGCAATTTCATCTGGTTGAGTCGGAATATTTGGATTTAATTCCTTGCCGTGAAACGCGCCTGTCTGAGCTACTGTAATGATTACCTTTTTCATATTTTCCCTTCTTTTCCTGATTATCAAGTAATACCTGCAACTTAGCTACAAGCAATTAAACTATTTCATCAGCAGCCCTTGCCACAACTTCATTCATTTCCGCAATATATTCCTTGGTACCTTCATCATACATCGAACCATACTTGTCCTTGTATGCCTGAGTTCTGAAATAAGCAGGATTCTTATCGAGAATAGTAACAGCGGTGAGGGATATCAATGTTACTACCAGCATGAACCATACTGGATGAAGGAATATGGGGGCTAATGCCTTTGAGTTAAGTACCCATACCACCATAGCAATATAGGATGTTATCATCAAAACCATAGCAGTCTTTGATTTTGCAATTTTGGGCAGGTATATGGTTGTCAGTATTATTATGCCGAATGGGACACTCAGTGCAAGTCCTGCTCCAACGAAGCTCAACAACACCTTTACGAAGAATGCAGCGAAACAGCTTACTGCAGTAAATACAACTATTCCGGATATTCCAGCTCTCAGCTCCGTCTGTGCGCTAAGCTTCTTGCCTCTTCTGGCAGCAGCCGGCTTGAGTATGTCATTAACAAACATAGTCGATGCTGAAATGGAAAGATTTGTAGCTGTGGATACGCTCGCTGCCCAAAGGCCAGATAGTGAAAGTCCTGCAAGTACACCAGGCATACTTACTATAAACATGGGCATTGCCATAGCGCTGTTCGGAAGGTTCGGATAAAGCTTGAGGGCTCCCATACCTATTATCGCACAAAGGTAACCTATTGGAGCTACCAGAAGTCCCCCGATTATAAATCCCCATTTTGCTGTCTTTTCATCCTTTGCTGTGGTTATACACTGCACCTGGGACTGATGACCAGCAACATTAAAAAACATCAATACTGGGTACACAAGCCAAATTGACCAGCCAATTCCCGCAACGGGACTAAGATATTTCGCCTTGTCTGGTATATTGTTCACTATTCCTGCCCATCCACCGATATCGGGATTTGAAAAAACTGTGTATATACCAAGTCCAACAGCCAGATAGCACATGACCATATTCAGTATGTTTGTCGCTCCACAGGACATCCAGCCTCCGAAAACCGCGATAAGGAGGAAAATGATCGCTGACAGTATCATTCCACTCTGCACATTAAAATACTGTGGGAGGAGTGTCGCAAGTATGGTTCCACCAGCAATGAACTGAGACACCATTATTACGAAGTTCATGAAAATCTGGCCTACTGTTGCAACCATTCGTGTTGTTTCACCATAGGCATCTCCGTACAGCTGTGAAACAGTAAGCATTCTCATCCTTCTGTATTTTGAAGCAAGGAGCAATCCTACGAGTGTGACAGATAGTCCAAGCCAAAGTGGATGTGTGCCTGCTGCGAATCCATAAAGATATCCGCCCTGAGCTGCTCCGGTTGTTGCATTTGCACCAATCGCTACACCCATGATTGTCGTCATTACAAGCGGGAGACCCATTGAACGGCTCGCCATAAGGAATCCTTCCGCACCTTCCTTATGAAGCTTCTTGGCCCTTGCTGCCTGTATTTTATTTGCGATTGCAGCAATAACGAATAGTCCGATGAAATAAGTGACTACAATGATGAGTGCGACCAGGTTTTTGTCCATTTACATTTTCCCCCTTAAATTTGGTCTCTTGAGTCATGTTTGTGTTAAAAATAAATATTTCTTTATTAGCTTTCGTTCTTTTACATCCTCAAAGACTTAACGGATTAAATAACCAGCATATCCCATATTTGATTCTACGACTTGTAGGTCTGATTGATCATCACCGTACATTTGGACAAGTATGTGAGCTGCAAAGGTCGCTGCAGCTACACACACGTTCACACTGATTTATTTCGCTCTAGGATTCTCCAGGAGCACTGCGATTCCCTGTCCTCCGCCAATACATGCGGATCCTATGGCATACTTCTTGTCAGGATTGTTCAGGAATTCATAGCAAAGGCTTGTAAGGATTCTTGCTCCTGACATGCCAAGTGGATGTCCCAATGCTACAGCTCCACCATGTACGTTTAATCTTTCGTAAAGCGGGGTCCCAATATAGTTTCCCAGTTCCTTGAGGCATGCCAGAGTCTGTCCGGCGAAAGCTTCATTTATCTCAAGAAAATCTATATCTTCAAGTGTCAGGTTATTGTTCTCCAGTACTTTTCTGATTGCAGGTACCGGACCGATACCCATTTCGCTGGGTTCTACACCTACAACAGCATAATCCACCATAACAGCCATGACATCGAGTCCCTTTTCCTTTGCTGTCGATTCAAGTGTGAAGATTTCGTAAGCTGCTCCATCATTGAGTCCGGATGCATTTCCAGCTGTGACAGATCCCTTTCCATCTCTTCTGAATGCAGGCTTCAGCTTAGCAAGAGCCTCCAAGACCGTATTTGGCTTTGGATGTCCATCCTTATCTACTACAGTGACATTTCCCTTCCTGTCTTTTATTTCAATCGGGATAATCTCCTGTGCGAAGCGACCGTTCTCCATAGCAGCCTTTGCTTTCATCTGGCTGTCATAGGCAAACTGGTCCTGGTCTTCTCTCGGAATGCCATATTTCTCTATAAGGATTTCAGCAGTATCACCCATGTGGGTGATTAGCGGATACATACTTTTCGGCTGTGCACTTCTGTGTCCCTCAAGATTTGCATCCAGTACCTTGAAATCTCCTGAAGTGAATCCTTTCCATCGTGATTCGAGAGGCAGGAAATACTCAGCACGTGAAAGGCTTTCTGCTCCACCTGCGGCAACGAATTTCGCATCTGACAGGACAAGGTCCTGATATGCATTGATTGCCGATTGGAATCCTGAACCGCAAATGCGGTTAACGGTCATGGCCGTTGACTCAATCTTGCAGCCTGCCTGTAGAGATATAACCCTTGAAATGTTGTTATGTACCTGGGTACCGTTGACATGTCCGGTTACAACCTCATCGATGTCAGTGATTTCAACCTTCGCCCTTCTGCAGGCCTCTTTCAACGCTATTGCACCAAGCTCCTCAGTTGGAACAGTCTTAAGATCTCCCAGGTACGCACCCACAGGTGTTCTTGCAGCACCAACAATAACTACTGGATCTTCTAGTCTTCTTCTCAAAATAATCTCCTCTTTCTTTAAATTTTTCCTTATTAAATGTTCTCAAAGTATTTAGCTGGGACAGGTATAACATCATTGCCAATAATTAATTTCGCATCAGTAGCAGCCTGGATCTCTTCAAGAGTGTATTCAGGATTATACTCTCGGACCTTTATTCCTTCTGATGTTACATCAAATACACCCATCTCGGTATATATTGAGGTTACAACACCCTTTGCAGTCAATGGGAGAGTGCATTTCTTGAGAATCTTTGGGGCAGCCCCTGCAGTATGGTAGGTAGCGACAAACACTTTTTTAGCGCCTACGCAGAGATCCATTGCTCCACCCATACCTGCAACCCTTTTTCCAGGAATCATATAGTTTGCGATATTACCCAACTCATCGACTTCCATGGTTCCAAGTACAGTTGCATCTACATGACCACCTCTGATGATTCCAAACGAGGTAGTGCTGTCAAAGAAAGATGCCCCTTTTGAGATACCTGTCTTTGTCGCTCCCGCATTGATGACAAGGTCTCCCTCCTCTTTACGATTCAACTCCTTTCCCGATGTCTTATTGATTACATCGAAAGCAGTTGAACCAAGTCCGATTACTCCATTTTCTCCATGCATCAATACTTCCATATCTTCAGTGACGAAGTCAGCAACTGAGGTAGGAAGCCCTACTCCAAGATTGACCAGAGATCCAGGATTCAAATCCCCTGCAATCCTTTTTGCTATAAATCTTGCTGCCTTATCCTTATCCATTATTTGCCTCCCTTAACAACGACAGCACTTACCATAACTTGCTGCGTATCTATATCATGAGGATCCAGTTCCCCGAGTTCAACAAGCTGACCGACTTCTACAATTGTGTAATCAGCAGCTGCAGCCATGCTTGGAGAATGTGCATGTGCAGATCCATAGTACCTGCAATTGCCTGCAGTATCCCCAATTGAAGCATATATTAATGCAAATTCAGCCTTTAGAGGTTCTTCAACGAGATATTCCTCGCCCTTTATTGTCAGCTTCTGTTTTCCTTCTTCAACAAGTGTGCCAAGTCCTGCTTTGGTGATCACTCCACCCAGGCCATATCCGCCAGCTCTTATCATCTCCGCAAGACTTCCCTGAGGATAGAGTTCCACCTCCAAAGTTCCTTCCGCATGCTGCTTCACAGACTCCGGATTTGGTCCGATAATTGAACATATGACCTTTTTGACCTGCTTATTGGTAAAGAGCCTGCCAGCTCCGAAGTCTTTAGTACCCGAGTCATTGCAAATGAGAGTCAGGTCTCTTACGTTTTTCTTAACTAAAGCATCAATCACCGTATGTGGTGCACCATTGCCCCCGAACCCACCAATCATGATTGTGGCTCCATCTTGAATTTTTTCAATTGCTTGTTCAACATTTACTACTTTGTTCAAAATAAATCCTCCTTAGCAAACTATAGTTATAAAAATAATAAAAATTCAGAAAACGCTTACACTATTATGTAAACATTTTCTCGTATGATAGTCCACTTCCCATAATTCATAAAACCATAACCTAAGGTTATGGAATATCCTGAAGTTATGGTTACAGCCTATTCAAAACTATCCTGAAACTAGCACTGGTGGCCACATTTTGAAGTTAGGGTTTTTGATCATGTCCTCTAATGAATACACAGTTCGTATTGCTATGAATGAAGCTTGTAGATTTTATTTAACTATAATTTGTGTTTCTGATAAAATTTATACAATATTTAATCCATTCTGCCTGAAATGCTTATTTATCAAGCGGCACCTCCGATGTCCTCCTGTACCTGAATATCCAGTCAAGAGGCTTATTAAACAGATTCCTGACCCAATAACATACTTAAGAGAGATAGAAGCTAGCACAGAAATCAATCCGACTTAAAATCGGAAATCATTTCTTATTAGGATATCAATGATATTTTGCACAAATCTAAATTTACTATATAATTAAAGGGATATCGTAGAACTTCCGGAATTTGCGAGGTGTAAGGGAAACATGAATATTCTGCAGCTGAAATACATAGTCGCAATAGTTGAGAATGACTTCAACATAACGCAGGCATCAAAGGAACTATTCATTTCACAGCCGGCACTTAGCAAGTGTGTAACCCAAATTGAAAAAGACGTTAATCTTATGCTTTTCGAACGCCATAAGGGCAGACTTTCAGGTCTGACCTCAGACGGTCAGATCATTTTTGAACACGCCAAGAAGATAATAGCTGATTATGATGAACTTATGATGATCATTGAGCTCCGCTCAGGAATAGAGGAAGGAGAAGTCGTCATAGGGATTCCCCCACTAGTTATTACTGCATTGTTCGCTGACTTCCTGAACAGCATAAAGGAGAAGAATCCCGGAGTCAGAATCAAGGTACAGGAGCAAGGTGGGCATATTCTAGATGAGATGATGGAGGATGAAAAGCTTAACTTTGCAGTTCTTGTTGATTCGGACAAAGCGAAGGATATGAGATACGTTTCCTTCCCAGTACATATCGGAGAATATGCTATGTATATGGGAGTTGAAAACCCACTCGCCGGAAAGAAGACACTTCAGTGGTCCGACCTGAATGGTTCAAACATCGGCATTGTGGATGAGTCCTACACTACATACCACTTGTTCCAGAGATACATAATTGAAACCGGCATCAGGCTGAATTCAATCTATACAGCATATTCATCAGACTATCTTTTCGCTACTATCAGGAACGAAAAAAATATGACCTTAATGCCCAAAGACATACATGGAATATTTGATATGAGAGGCATTGTAGCTGTCCCATTCGAGGTTCCAGTCAAGTGGGTGATCTCATTCGTTTACCGCAAAAAGAACAGCTATACATCAGCCGAAAAATGTCTTATCGATTCGTTCAGATCCTATTTTAAGTAGTAAGAAGGCTGCCGCATAAACTCGCGGCAGCCTTCTTTCATTTCCTATTTCTTAATTATCTCAGCTATCTCCTGTGCAGAGAGAACCTTTCCTGAAGAAACTACCTTGCCGTCCACTACGAGTCCTGGTGTCCTCATGATTCCGTAGCTTGCGATTTCCTTGAAGTCTGTCACCTTGATGATTTCTCCGCTTACTCCAAGGGTATCCAGGGCTTCCTTAGCGTTTGCAGCCAGGTTCACGCAGTTCTTGCAGCCTGATCCGAGTATCTTGATTTCCATTCCAATTCCTCCTGTTATCTTGCCATCATATCAGCAGATGGCCGAATGCGTTGAATGTGTAGCCAACTATTATTATTCCTATGGTAACTATGCCTACGAATATGAAAAGAAGCTTCTTCCTTATGACATTCTTCAGCATTATTATTGAGGGCAGTGATAGCGTTGTTACTCCCATCATGAATGCAAGCACCGTTCCAAGACCTACGCTCTTTGCAAGTAGTGCTTCAGCTATCGGAAGTGTACCGAATATATCTGCATAAATTGGTACTCCAACGAATGTAGCAACAATCACCGAATACCATTTGTCGGCTCCCAGCACAACTGCTATTGCTTCCTGAGGTATCCAGTTGTGGATGAGCGCTCCTATTCCAACTCCAATAAGGACATACTTCCAGACCTTGTCAATTATTGCCTTGACCTGGTCTTTGCCAAAATCCACCCTGTCCTTTACGGTAAGTTCCTCTTCCTCAGCTTCCGTCATTGCAGAATTGAAGACAAAGGGCTCAACCTGGTCCTCAAGCTTCAACAGGCTTATTATCGATCCCCCGACAACTGCAATGATCAGTCCCACTACTACATATGCAAGAGCAATGCCCCAGTTGAATATGCTTGCAAGTAGTATTACTGATGCCAGATCAACCATTGGTGAAGATATGAGGAAAGAGAATGTGACGCCTATTGGAAGTCCTGCATTCGTAAAGCCTATGAACAGAGGTATGGACGAACATGAGCAGAACGGTGTTATTGTTCCAAGCAATGCACCAAGGATGTTTGCGGTAATCCCGCTGAAGCCTCCCAGTATCCTTCTGGTCCTCTCAGGAGGAAAGAAGCTCTGAATGTACGAGATGCAGAATATGAGTACCGATAGCAGAATGAATATCTTTATGACGTCATATATGAAGAAGTGGATGCTTGCACCAATCTTAGTGCTGATAGACAAACCAGCTGCTTCAACAATTAGCTTAACAAGATCTGACAGCCATTCCATCCTCAACAGCTGGTCGTTCATCCATGAGAAAATTCCCATCAGACACACCTCTCTTTGACACACCTGTCATCAGAAGCCACAAGACTATCCGAAACAGACTCCATGAGACCGGTTATCTTTAAAATAGCATCACTATTTATCGTATACCTGGTCCATATGCCAGACTTGCGTGCACTGACAAGACCGGAGGAACACAGGATTCTCATGTGGTAGGAGAGCGTCGGCTGCGTTATGTCAAACTCTTCCAGTATCTTACATGCACATAGTTCACCTTGAGCAAGCATAATAAATATCCTCAGCCTGGTTTCATCACCCAGGGCCTTAAGCATGCCAGCCTGGCTTGCAAGAGCTGATTCCATTTCGAAGACCTCCTTTCGCCTTACATATAGACATTTATCTATCTATAATTATGGCAACATATAGACAAATGTCAATATGTCTGATAAATTTCAGTCAATATTATGGTTGGTTTTTCTACTATGTTTGCACTATTTTTTCGGAGATTTGAAATCCATTAAGCGGTATAACAGGATAAAGGAGATGATGCATATGGAAAACATAATAGTTGCCCTGATCATAGCAGCGCTGCTTGCCGCATCGACTCTGGCAAGGGATTATGCGGCATAGGACAGGAAAGCCCTGGAAGTACACGCTTCCAGGGCAATTTTACAGTTCAAGGACAACCTTCTGTGTGGATTCATCCTCTCCTGTGATTTTGAATCCTTTTGCCAGGTACATTTCAAGGAACCCATGATAGCTATGCTCCTTTACCTTCGGGTTCTTCATGGGATAGGCTTCGATTGAAGTCGCTCCTGCTTCCTTCATCATGGCTACAGCCTCATCAAGGAGCAGCGTCGCAAGACCTTTCCTCCTCATATGAGGAGCAATGACATAACATAGGATTATCGAGTCCCTGTCACCAGCTCCATTCCTGTATACAGCTACATCCTTTTTGAAGTTCACGTGGCACCAGCCCACAGGTTTACCCTCATGATAGGCGAGAAGCCCTTTCATGCTGCCTTCCAAAATGCGTCTTTCCGCATTGGCTCTGTTTCCCTCGGCTGTTCCGTTCCATTCAAGCCCTTCCCTCTCATCGAGATAGAACTGACAGTAACACCCGTCCCATTCAGGATTGTCAGAAAAGGCATCCTTGTCAAAAAATCTCAGAAAGTCATCTTTTGTATCCTTACCCAGTCTCCTGATTACAAAATCCATTTTATTCTCCTTTGCCTGTATTATGAAATGATTAGCATACCTGATATTCCTATAATTTCTATAATTTCATTTTTCCATAGTTCTCCAGGATGACAGCATGAGTATGATTGCCCATGCAGGTATATATGCCGACCATACTATGTTCCTTCCGATATCGAACAGAAGCTCACTACTTATACCTGCCATCATTCCAAGACCTACCCCTGCATCACATGCAATCATGAGAAATGCCGAAACAACAATAAGCTTTGAAGAGGTTCTGTCATACCATCCTCTAATCGGTACGCACAATGCGTTCCAGAGCATGAAGGATATTGAGAACAGAAGCAGCAAGCTGCTTCTAATCAGATTTCCATCTGCAAATGTTAAAACTCCATAGGACCCTGCTGCAAAAATTGTCATAGGCAAAAGAGCAAGTAAAATCTCCCTTTTATCCCTTCCTGCATTCCTTAAGTATGCTGCTGAAAGCATCAGGTACGCGCAAGAAAACATTATTATCCCCCATGGGTACAATTCAGGATTTTCATAGCCTGAAGCCAATGGCACATAGAGGAAGAAGTCTCCCGCAGCGATAAGGAACAGCGATACCGCAAGCAGACGCTGCTCCCTTCCCTTCACAGCTGCCTTAAGCGAATACAAGGGCATGGATAGCATGACCGCATATCTTGTTCCCCACATGATGCTCCCATTTATCCCGAAAACATCCAGTACCAGAATTATCAAAGCAACAATGGAATATATGACTAGGATGTTGTAGCTCCTGACATCATCCTTCCTCATATGGAGGTCTCCTGGTAAGGCAGAAGGCAGCAACGCCACCCACTCCGATATGTGCACCAAGTACGGAGCCTATGGAAAGGATCCTTGTCTTAGCATTTGGCAAAAGATCCATAATATACTTTTCAAGAATCCTTGCAGATTCTAAATCATCGCCATGGCTTATCGTTATAAGCTGGTCAGGATAAGCCTTAGCATCAGCTGCGATGTCATCTGCAATCTTCCTTAATGCTTTCTTTCTTCCCCTTACAAGACGCTCAACAACTATTCTACCTTCCCTGACTGTCAGATATGGTTTCATGTCCAGCATGTCACCAACTGTTGAAAGTGCCGTGTTGACCCTTCCTCCTTTAGCAAGCCATGCTATATCCTGCAGTGTAAAGTGGTACTTTATACACTTTTTCATATCTTCGATATTCCTGAGCACCTCATCGATGCCAAGGCCTTTTTTTATCATCTCAAGTGTATGCAGAGTCAGCAGCGACGAACCTCCAGATCCTCCTTCGGAATCAACTACCTCTACCCTGATGCCTGGATTGTTCTCAAGGAACTCCCTTGCTGTATTCCTGGCAAGATCATGACTTCCCGACATCTTTGATGAGAAGGTCAGGTATATCGCCTCATCCTTGTTAGCTGCGATTTCCATCAGGATAGCCAGGAGATGTATATAGGATATCTGTGATGTCTTTGGAAGCTTTCCCTCTCTCATGTAGTCGTAGACCCTTTTTGTTTCAACTTCAATGCCATCCAGGTAAGGGATGTCATCCATTATGATTGAAAGCGGCAGGACGTTAAGGTCTTTCCTCATTTCCTCATCCATGTCGCAGGTGCTGTCAACAATAAGTTTCAGCATAAAATCCCTCCCTAATATTATCTCTACACATTCCATTATAGCACTCATATTAATTGCATACTTCCAACATTCACTTTCCTGCATTGAAAAAGGGAGGTCATCCTCCCTTAATTCTATACAAGAGTCGACAGCACTGTCGCCCTTGAAACTATTCCCTTGAATCTGCCATCTTCATCCACTACAGGCAATGGATATTTGGTATCCACAGCCGTCTGAATGATGTCTGCAATCATGTCATCCGGTGATACAGTCACAATGTCTGACTTCAGTATATCCGAAATGTGCATCTTCTCAGACCTTGCCTTCACTGCATCACTTATCTCTATGATGCCCTTGAAAATGAATTTCCCATCAACCACATAAGCACTGGAAAGTCCATTGGTCCTCATTTCATTGACCGCATATGAGGGGCTGTCGGAGAGCCTTACGAGGGTATCGGGTGCGTACATTATGTTCCTCACGCTCACTACCTTGGTCTTGTCTGCTCCTTCAATGAACCTGGCCACATACTCGTCAGCAGGATTTGTGGACATCTCCTCTGGTGTGGCGATCTGTATGACCTTACCGTCTTTCATTATGGCTACCCTGTCACCCAGCTTGAACGCCTCATTGATGTCGTGTGTTATGAATACAATGGTCTTCCCCAGCTTCCTCTGTATTGAAATGAGCTCGAACTGCATGTCCTTCTTGACAAGCGGGTCAAGAGCCGAGAAAGGCTCGTCCATAAGGATCACCTCGGTGTCGCTGGCAAGTGCCCTTGCAATTCCGACCCTCTGCTTCATACCTCCAGAAAGGCTGTCGATAGGCTGATTCTCAAGCCCCTCCAGACCTACCATGGCAATCATCTCCCTGGCCTTCTTGTCCCTCATCTCCTTTGGAACATCCTTCATCTCAAGGCCCAGTTCCACGTTACCCAGAACATCCCTGTGTGACAGCAGCCCGAAATTCTGGAATACCATTGACATCTTGCTTCGTCTGAACTCCCTGAGCTCATTCTTATCGAACTTGGAGATATCTGCTCCATCATACTTCACAGTACCCTTTGTAGGTCTGTTGAGCAGATTGAAGCATCTGACAAGAGTTGACTTCCCTGAGCCTGAAAGCCCTATGATTACGAATATCTCACCCTTTCTGATCTCCATTGAAACATCAACAAGGGCTGCAGTGACACCCGTCTTCTTATATACATCATCCTTTGAGACGCCGTCCTGAAGCATCTTCATTGCCTCAGCCTTGCCTCCGCCATATAGCTTGTAGAGGTTCTTGACCTCCATTAAAGCATCATTCATGCTTCTCGCCTCCTTTTCTCCTTGCAAGTCCCTGAGAGAACCTGTCCAGTATTACCGCGAGTATAACGACAGCCGCACCGGATACAAGTCCTCGTCCCATCTCGATCCTGTTGACACTTGTAAGTACCTCCATTCCAAGACCGCTGGCACCTATCATCGATGTTGTGACAACCATGGATACTGCCATCATTATGGTCTGGTTTACTCCGGTCATGATTGCAGGCATTGCCTGAGGTATCTTGACCTTTATGAGGGCCTGCATGTATGTGGCACCGTATGCCTTTGCAGCCTCCAGTATTTCCGTATCGATCTGGTTTATACCCAATGTGGTCATCCTGATAATCGGAACTATGGCGTAAATCGTCGTTGCGATCACTGCAGGTGCCTTTCCAAGACCGAAGAACAGCAGCGCCGGAATCAGGTATACGAAAACAGGCATCGTCTGCATCGTATCAAGCACAGGCTTTACAATTCTCTCCACCTTTTCGCTTGTAGACACCAATATTCCTGTTGGAAATCCGAGTGCCAGCGACACGATTACTGAGGTAATCACAATGGACAGAGTCTCATTCATCATGTCCCACAGTCCAACAGCCCCTATGAAAGAGAGCAGCAATACATAGAGTATCCCCTTGCCGATGCTTCCTGAAGATCTCCAGCCAAGGAAGAATACCAGGGCAAGCATTATGAACCATGGAATTGCGTCAAGTACAAACTCGATACCTGAAATCACTGAATTCAGGAAATTCCTTATGGCACCGAAGAATCCTTCGGTAGCTGATGCGAATTGCCTCACAGAGCTGTCAAACTTATCCACATCGAGTGGCAGCCTGAACGGGAATCCTGCAAAGAAGCTTTTTTTCTCTTCTTCCTCAGCTTCGCCTTCAAGCCTTTCGATACCTTCATCTCCGACCCACTCCCTCACAAGCTCCTTGTTCTCATCTATGAACCAGAGGGCAGCGGTCTTGTAGTCAGCGCCTGTATCCTGCATATATGCAAGGGCTTCTGATGTCAGCTTGCTCGAAGTCCTGTACTTCGACAGGAAGTCGATAAGCTCCTTGTTGGCTGCATCTTCACCGAAAGCATTGCTTGCTGCCACAGTTACATTTACTGCCGGCAGGGCTGTCAGACCTTCCTCATATGTATCCGGATTGAAGGGCTCATCCTCCAGAAGGACGAAGTCATATTTACCCATGAGCCATGTTGGCTCCCAATAGTATCCGACCACAGGCTCACCCTTCTCATATGCTCCTGATAAAGCAGCAGAAAGCGCTGCATCAGAGCCGGGCCTGAAATAAATGAAGTCCTGTTCGAATCCGTAGGCGACGAACTTATTGTGCATTATCGTATCTATGGCCCATCCTGGAATGGCCCCATAGACCCTCCCTTTTGAAGGGTTTTCAGCATCCCTGAAAAGCTCCTTGTACGAAAGGAGGTCCTTAACCGTCTTAAGGTCCGGAGCCATGGGCTCTATACCTCTTTCCTTGTCTCCCTCGATGACATACCTTGGAACATAGAAACCCTGATAGTCATCATCAAAATTCGTACCAAGCTCAATGAGCCTTTTTCCAGCCAGGTCATTCCTGTAGGTTGCGATATTGTCCGTCCATACTTCCATATGGACATCTATCTCACCCTTAAGGAGTCCTTCATGAAGTATTGGCGTGCTCCCTGCAATCTCAGTCCAGGAATATCCATATACCTTCTCTGCTATGGTACCGGCAAGGGCATTATGGAACCTGTTGCTGTCCCATCCGGCATCCGCAAAGACAATTTCACCCTTTGTACTTACACCAAAAAGCTTCCTTATCCCTTCATCACCGACCCATTTTCTCACAAGGTCCTTGTTCTCTTCAATGAACCACATGGC
>DIWI01000014.1 GCA_002428415.1 Clostridiaceae bacterium UBA6110 | reverse complement strand
CTTCTTTCCGGCTGCGGAAAGAAGGAGGAGAAGACACTCAGCATAGGGGAGCAGTTCGGACTGGCCTATGCGCCGCTTGAGGTAATGAAGTCCAAAGGGTTCCTTGAAGCTGAGCTTATGGAAAGGAACCTTGACATTTCTGTGCAGTGGAAGAAGCTGGGCAATACATCAGCCATCAGGGAATCAATGCTTTCGGGAGACCTTGACATAGGCTTTACAGCCATTCCTCCGTTCCTGATCGGAAAGGACAAGGGAATGGACTGGAGGATTATCGCGGGGATATCAAAAACCTCTGTGTCACTGGTGACAAAGGATCCTGAATTGAATTCAATTTCGGACCTTAAGGACAACCACAGGATAATGCTTCCTCAGCCCGGATCCATACAGCACATACTGCTTATGATGGCGGCGGAGAAGGCCGTAGGAAGCGCTTCAGCATATGACGGACAGCTTCTTTCGATGGCTCATCCTGATGGTGTCACCGCATTCATCTCAGGCAATTCAGACCTTCTTCACTTCACAACTCCTCCTTATCTTCAGGAGGAGCTTGAGAATGGAGGAAGGGTTCTACTTGACGGTAGGGAGAGCTTTGGCGGAGACTTCACCTTCATAGTCGGCATCTGTCAGGAAAGGGTGTTCAAGGATACAAAGGTGTACGAGTCCTTCAAGGGAGCCCTGGTGAAGACCATGGAGTATATGGAAAGCGATAAGGAGGGTACTCTTAAGATTCTCTCTGAAGCTTACGACTACGAGACTGGTGAGCTTGAAAGCTACCTTGGCGACGGAACCACAACCTTTGGAACAGGTGTCGAGGGGATAGATACATTTGTGGAATTCATGGAAAGGAACGGACTCATATCCTCAAGTTTAAAGGATATGGAGTTGTTTTGGGAGCAGGATGCGAAGTAGGGAAAGGAAGTTAAGCAAAGGAAACAAGCTGCTGGCCAGAGGGATTTTCTTGACTGCGCTTCTTGCCATCTGGGAGATAGCTGCACGTTCAGGAAGGTTTCCAGATGCCCTTTTTCCGGGGCTTATGGATATCTTGAAAAGCTTCATTGACCTTCTCATCAATGGTGAGCTGATAATGAAGACAGCCTACAGCATAGGGATAGTATTCCTTGCGATGGCAATCTCCCTTATGCTCGCAGCAGCTTTGGTTGCCATATCAAGAATTTCCGGGTATGCCAGGGAATTCATTCTCCTCCTTCAGTCGATCCTTTCACCACTTCCGGGCATAGCAGTGCTTCCAATTGTGATCCTATGGCTTGGAGTATCAAGGACATCGATGGTTCTTATCATGGTCCATGCTACGCTCTGGCCGCTATGGTCTCAGCTGGATTTGAGCGTCGAGAGGCTCAGCACAAGATATGGCAGGTTCATGGAAGCCTTCAGGCTGGACAGGAAGACGAGGTTCTGGCATATATATGTGCAGGGTTCAGCAGAGGACCTTAAGTCATCACTTGGGATATCCTGGTCAAGGGGCTGGAGGGCGCTCATAAGCGTAGAGATGGTATTCGGAATGGTAGGCAGTAGGACCGGACTTGGATGGCTCATCTTCGAGAGAAGGATGTACATGGATACTCCGGGGCTCCTTGCCGGCCTTGTTACCATAGCAATTTGCGGCATCCTATTCGAATCGCTGCTGTTCAAGGGAGGTAAGGCCAATGAAGCTTATTGAGGTCAAAGGGCTTACAAAGTCCTTCGGAAGCGAAGCTCTCCTGAAGGATTTCTCACTGGAAATAGGCGAGGGTGAAATAGTAGCAGTCATGGGACCTTCAGGAATCGGAAAGAGTACGCTTCTAAACATCATAGGAGGTCTGGACAGGGAATATGAGGGAAGCATCAGCTATGACAAGAAGATATTCGAAGGGATAGAAGTACCGTTCCCATTTGTTTTCCAGGAATCAGAGAGTCTCCTTCCATGGAAGTCTGTGGAGGACAATGTAAGGATAGCAGGAAGACAGCTTGCTCAGGAAGAGATCGATGATGCCCTCAAGTCAGTCGGTCTATATGAGCACAGGAGGAAGAAGCCTTCTGAGCTTTCCGGAGGCATGAAGCAGAGGGTATCGCTGGCAAGGGCGTTAGTCTGCAGATCAAGGGTGCTCCTCCTTGATGAGCCTTTTGCAAGCCTTGATTCGGAAATGAGGACGAAGCTTCAGCTCCTTGTGAAGGACCTCTGCAAATCTAAAGGGATCACCGTGATCATGGTCACCCATGACAGGAGCGAGGCAGAAGTAATGGCGGACAGGATCGTGTCCATATAGCCTATTTAGAGAATCGAATAAATGCAAATGTGCGGTGGCAGCCTTAGGGCTGCCGCTTTCGTTTTCAGATATAGCTGAGACCTGACTTTGACTTGTTAGTAACAATCTTAAACTTCCTTGTTGACAATCATTCTCAACTATGGCAAAATATTGCTTATATAATTGAGAACAATTATCAACTATAGGAGGGCAACATGAAGCTTTTAAGGACGATTATGGCAGTGGCAGCATCAGCTGCAGTTATTTCCGGATGTGCAGCAAGGGGTGAAGCAGTGACGGTCCCTGCAGAAAAGGTGGTCAACCTCTACACTGACAGGCATTATGACTCGGATGACGCCATATATGCGGCTTTTACCGAGGAGACAGGAATAAAGGTCAACATAGTGAAGGGTAAGTCTGATGAGCTTATCGAAAGGCTTAAGACCGAGGGTGAGGACACTGAGGCCGACCTTTTCATAACCGCTGATGTGGGCAGGCTTTACAGGGCCCAGGAGGCAGGTCTGCTTCAGGCAACTGAAAGCAAGGTGCTTGAGGCGAACATTCCTGATAATCTCAGGGAGCATGAAGGCTACTGGTTCGGCCTTACGAAGCGTGCCAGGGTGATTGTCTATGCCAGGGACAGGGTAGATGAAAGCGAGCTTTCAACCTACGAGGACCTTACTGACCCGAAATGGAAGGGAAGGCTTCTTGTCAGGGGAGCGGACAGCGTATACAACCAGACCCTTGTTGCATCTCTAATTGAGCTTGATGGTGCGGAAAAGGCGAAGGAATGGGCTGAGGGGATCGTCGCAAACCTTGCCAGGGACCCGAAGGGCGGAGACAGGGACCAGGCGAAGGCCATAGCAGCTGGAGAAGGTGACATAGCGATCATGAACACCTACTACCTTGGACTTATGCTTACGAGCACTGACCCTGAGGAAGTGAAGGTAGCTGAAGGGCTTGGAGTTTTCTTCCCGGACCAGGAGGGCAACGGAACCCACATCAACATCTCAGGCGGCGGAGTGGTGAAAGGTGCTAATAATGCGGATAATGCCGTAAAGCTCCTTGAATTCCTGTCAGGCGAGAAGGCGCAGAGCTCCTATGCCCAGACAAACTTCGAGTTCCCTGTGCTTGAAGGTGCCAAGTCTTCTGAATTCCTCATCTCACTTGGAGAATTCAAGGCGCAGGAGCTCAGCCTGTCAAGCCTGGGAGCTGCCAACGCAGAGGCTGTAAGGATACTGACTGAAGCAGGCTGGAAATGATAAGGGCGATTCGTGGAATGAGAAAGGCGGGCACAGGTTCTGTGCTTTCCTTTCTGATTCTTTTTTCAGCTGTCCTCCCTGTGCTTGCGATACTCATAAGGGTTGACTTTTCCGGGAGTGAAGAATGGAACCATTTCAGGGAGTATCTTCTCAAGGATGCCGTGGTCCAGACTCTCACGATCGTGTTCTTATCGCTCCTTCTTGCTTCGATTATCGGTGTAGGACTTGCGGCTTTAGTAGCCATGTTTGATTTCCCCTTCAGGAACTTCTTCAAATGGTTCTTCTATCTGCCGCTCACCATACCCCCTTACATTGCGGCATATGTGTTTGCAGGAATGCTCGGATATACAGGGGTCGTTCAGAGTACTCTGAGAAGCCTTGGAATAACTGTTTCACCGGGAGCCTTGGACATAATGAACATAAGGGGAGCTGTGGTCATCTACGCAATCACGCTGTATCCCTACGTTTATGCGCCGGTAAGGTCGTTCCTTGAAAATCATGCGGCTGAGCTAATAGAGGTATCGAGGCTTCATGGATACTCACCTGCAAGGATATTCATGAAGGTCATACTGCCTCTTATAAGGCTGCCGCTTGCAGGGGGCCTGTCGCTCATCATGATGGAGATCATAGGGGATTATGGCGTGGCAAGGTACTTCAACCTGAAAACTGTAAGCTCAGCTATCTTCGGCTCCTGGTTCGGGTCAGGGGATACGGGAGTCGCGCTGAGGCTTTCCTTCTACCTGATGGTGATAGTAGTTATATTCCTTGTCATCGATGACATCACACGAGGAAGGAAGCGATACGGCATACAGGGCAGCAGACAGCTCAAGCCATACAGGCTTAAAGGCACCTGGAAGGTTCTTGTTCTCCTTATGATATCCTTCACTTCACTTGTTGTCTTCTTCGTGCCGGTTGGACAGATGCTCCATTGGGCACTTATCTCATACGGCAAGGTGAACCTGGGGGAGACAGGCAGGATAATTCTGGATACCCTTACCTACAGCCTGCTCGCGAGCCTCATTATACTTGTCGTCAACACAGTCATCGTCTCTACCTCGAGATGGCTGCCGAAGGGGATATCAAAGCTTATGACAAAGCTTTCTCAGCTTGGGTATTCTATTCCTGGTGCGGTAATTGCAATAGGAACCATAACACTCTTCGTATGGCTTGATTCGAACCTTTTCCCGATTTACAGATGGCTTGACCCGGGAACAAGGAAGCTCATCCTAAGCACCAGCACTGCAATGCTTACTTATGCATTCGTTGTAAGGTACATGGCAGCAGGGTATAACAGCGTCAATTCTGGCTTCTCGAAGATCGGGACGAGATACTCTGAAGCTGCACAGACACTTGGGAAGGGGAGGCTTTACGCTTTATGGAAGGTTGAGCTGCCGGTTATCAAGGGTTCTCTCATCACAGGCTTCATACTGACCTTTATAGACATACTGAAGGAGCTTCCGCTGACGCTTCTCCTGAGGCCATTCAATTTCAATACTCTTGCCACACGGTCCTATGAGTACGCCAATGACGAGAGGATAATGGAAGCTTCCGTGCCTGCACTTATGATAATCCTGATATGCATGGCAGCTCTCCTGGCATTCGCCATGGTAAACAAACAAAAGGGAGTGAAGANNCTTCGACCTTAACGTGAAGGATGGAAGCATCCTTGCAGTCCTTGGAAAAAGTGGAAGCGGAAAGAGCACGCTATTAAGGATAATCTCAGGGCTTGAAGACAGGTCGAAGGGTCATATAAGGATTGGTGACAGGACCGTACAGGACGAAAGTGTCTTCATCCCTGCAGAAAAGCGGAACACAGGCTTCATCTTCCAGAGCTACGCTCTCTTCCCTTATCTCACAGTTGACCAGAACATTGCCTTCGGGATGAAGAAAAGGGACGTTGAAAGGGTAAAGGAGATGGTAAACCTCACAAGGCTTGAAGGTCTTGAGAAGAGGTACCCGCATGAGCTAAGCGGAGGTCAGCAGCAAAGGGTTGCTTTAGCAAGGTCCCTTGCTCCAATGCCATCGATACTTCTCATGGATGAGCCATTCAGCAGCCTCGATTCAGCTCTTGTGAAGGACCTGAGGGAGGACCTCATGAGGATAATAAGGACTACCGGAATGACGACGATACTCGTGACCCATGACGAAGAAGATGCGAAAGCCCTTGCAGATGAGACACTGGTGCTTGACTGCCATTAAAGCTTAACAATGAATAACGATGAAGATCCCTGACCTTGAAGCTGCTTGCTTTTGGGTCAGGGATCTTCGGTTTCTGTTGAGAAAGGTTCTGAGAGCAGGTGAACGGAGGAAATCAGTTCATGATGTATTTCTTAAGGTCGATCTTCTGCTTCTCCAGCTCGTACATGTAGTCGATTGTCTTCTCCTTGAAGATGGCAATATCAGAATTTGCTGTTGAGATCCTCGAGGTGTTGCTTACCATATACACTGACCTTACAGGACTTTCAATGGAAAGCTCATACAAGCAGAAATCGAACAGTTTTTTCATGTTAAGGCAAACGCTGGCAGGGGCGAAGAACCAGTAGCCTTCTGATAGCAGCTGGAATGCGAGCAGGGTTGAATCGACCTTGAATTTCGGGGAGTCTGGCTGACGGAAATAGGTGCTGTGCCACTTTGAATACTCTTCACCCCAGTTGAAGTAAATCTGGTTTGTCAGGTCAAGTCGGCTTGGAGCTATCTTATTGGCCTGGAAGTTCGCATTGTGCTTGCTGACGACGAACAGTGAATCCTCATATACCTTTACTGCCTCGGTATAGGGTACATGAAGGTTGCTAAGAGCGAAGCCTACATCGATTGTCCTGAAGCTTACGCTGTCATAGATCTCCCTTGTGTGCAGGGTTCTTATACCAACTCTCCAGTCATCATCAAGGTCATTCAAGAGCTGCCTGTAGAGGTTGTTCAAAACGAAGTTGTTTACGCTGTCAACAGCTCCGACTACAACTGTCTTGAACATGCTGAGGTTGGCAAAATTAGAGATCTCATCGGATACCCTTTCATATTCCTGGGCGATCTTAAGGAATTTCTCTCCGTGCTTAGTCAGTTCAATGTGCTTGTAGCCCTTGTCCCTGTCAAAGAGAGCAACCTTTAATTCTGTTTCCAGGACCTTCAACCTGTAGCTGATTGTTGATTGTGACATGAAGAGCTGGTTCGCCGCCTTTGTTATGTTCAGTGTCTTGGCGAGTGCCAGGAATGTTTCAATAAGGTCGTAGTTCATTTATGGTCCTCCTTGTTAAGGAAATATCAACTTACTTCGTACTTAAGATACATTATATCGAAACTTTCGATAATTAACATCTATATAATTCGTTTTTATTAATTGTAAGCGTTTGCTATGATGAATACACGAAACAGTCAACTAATAATTATAATAATGCAATGGGGGAGAAAAATGAAAAAGATTCTTGCACTAACAATGGCAGCAGTAATGGCACTGACAGTAGGATGTTCGAGCGGGACTAAGGATGGAACAACAAATACGACGGCAGCTGCATTTCCTGGAAGCAAGGTAGTTAACCTTATAGTACCTTACTCAGCGGGAGGAAGCTCAGACGTAGGAGCGAGGGTACTTCAGCCGTATCTTGAAAAAGCTCTTGGCACAACAGTCAACGTAGTCAATCTTCCAGGCGCAAGCGGATGGGTAGGCTGGGAGAAGCTCCTTTCAGAAAAGGCTGACGGATACAATGTTTCAATGGTCAACCTTCCGACCATATTCTCCGGATATCTTGACAAGAGCCTTGGACGAAGCAAGAGCATAGCTGATTTCCAGATGCTCGCTAACCATGTGTCAGATTTCAGCGTACTTGCGATAAACAAGGATGAGAAGAGGTTCACTGATATCAAGAGCTTCGTTGAGTACGCAAAGACAAATGAAGTAACGATCTCAACCTCTGGAGCGGGAACAGATGATGACATACTCCTTAACAAGATAAAGGCAGCGATGGACCTTAAGATAACAGCAGTGCCCATGAGCGGAGCCTCTGAGGCGTTTGCGGCAGCACTTGGCGGTCATGTGGACGCATTTGCAGGCAATGTTGGAGATGTACTCACACCGATGGCAAACAAGGAGATCATAACAATCGCGGTATTCTCTGGTGAGAGATCTGACCTCATACCTGAGGTTCCAACATGGAATGAGTCAGGTCTTGGGAAGGAAGTCACCAATTCATCAGACAGAGGCTTCGGTGTAAAGGCGGGAACCCCTGATGAAGTAGTAGCAGCACTTGCAAAGGCGTTTGAAACAGCGATTACAGATGCGGATCAGGTAAAGAAGATGTCAGAGCTTGGGCTCGAAGTTAACTTCATGAACTCGAAGGATGCAGCGACCTATGTTGTTGGCCAGGAAAAGATAATGATAGACATGGCTGAGACCATGGGTTGGAAATAAGCACTAAAAGCAAATTCTATAGCCTGAGTACCTTCAGTTCCTGAAGGTGCTCAAGCTATAGGATGATTTTAAAGGAGACCAAAATGGAAAAGAAAACACGCAAGCTGAACATAGATATTTATCTGGGAGCGATACTCATACTTTTCTCAGCGTATCTTTATTTTGAATCAACCAGAATAAAGCCTGAATCGGCCAAGTTCCCTCAGATTGTAATCATGCTGCTCCTTGCTCTGTCGGTAATAGTTCTGATACTTGGAATCAGGAAGACTATAAGACCTGAGCTTACGCTTAAGAGCGACACTCTTCTGAATCTGGATGTCATCCAGACTCCGGTCATGGTTTTCGTATTGATAGCGGCATACATTGCAGTCATGAACTTTGCAGGCTTCTTCATTGCAACGGCACTATTTGTGCCTGTCATGATGGTTTATTATGGCAACAAGAACATCAGAACGATCATCATAACGGATATCGCATTGAACCTCTTCGTATACCTGCTCTTCGTGAAGACGCTCAATGTCATGCTTCCGTAATTCGGAAAAAGGAGAAAATCATGATTACAGAACAACTGATACAGAATTTGTTTTCGCTGCAATCCATAATCGGACTCCTTGTTGGAGTCGTGGGAGGAATAGTCATTGGTGCACTGCCAGGACTTGGAGCGACAATGGGAATTGCCCTCCTGATTCCATTCACCTTTGGAATGGAGCCGGCAGCCGCAATAATTATGCTTACCGCACTCTATACCTCAGCTCTTTATGGAGGCTCAATTACTGCGATCCTTCTTCATACACCCGGAACGCCGGCTTCTGCTGCAACTGCTATGGATGGATACGCACTTACCAAGCAGGGAAAGGGATTGCAGGCAGTTGGAATATCAACTGTAGCTTCCATGATCGGAGGTACCCTTAGCGGAGCCGCTTTATTGTTCCTTGCTCCTCCTTTGGCGACAATCTCGCTTAAATTCAATGCTCCTGAGTATTTCCTGATTGCCATATTCGGTCTGACGATAATTGGGTCCCTTGCAGGTGACAACATGCTTAAGGGAATAATATCCGGACTAATAGGAATGTGCATATCGTTCATAGGATATGACACTGTGTTCGGAGTAGCGAGATACACCTACGGCGTTACAGCTCTGGAATCAGGAATCCAGCTGGTACCTGCACTCATAGGTCTCTTCTCCATATCACAGGTAATGATACAGGCTGAAGGCATAAGGGCCATGAGGAAGGGTGAAAAGGTGGAACCTATCCCGGACCTAAGCGGAAGCCCGGTGCCGTCACTCAAGGAACTGATCAAGGAAACTCCAAATATAATCAGGTCCTCGATAATCGGAATAATAGTTGGAATCATGCCAGGTGCCGGTGGAGACATAGGCGGATGGATGGGTTACAACGAAGCTAAGAGATTCTCGAAGCAGAAGCACCTATTCGGAAACGGGTCCAGAGAGGGCATATGGGCTTCGGAATCTGCGAATAACGCAGTCACAGGCGGAGCACTGATTCCTCTTCTTACACTTGGTATCCCCGGAAGCTCAGCAGCTGCAGTAATAATGGGTGCGCTGATGATCCACGGCCTTACGCCTGGGTACTCACTATTCAGCAAGCAGGGCGACATAACCTATGCGATAATCATAGGCTTCATGATTGCAAACATCCTGATGGGAATTGCAGGACTTCTTATTGCCAAGTCAGTTGCAAGGGTATCCGGTATCTCGACATCGATACTTGCACCGATAATAGTCGTGCTTTCTGTAGTTGGAGCGTATGCGATCAACATGAGCTTCGTTGATGTTGTTGTCATGGCAATATTCGGTATACTTGGCTACTTCATGAGAAAGACAGGGTTTGCCACAGCACCGATCACGCTTGCACTGATACTTGGTTCCATGGCTGAAAGGAACTTCCACAGGGCGATAGTCATGGCGAAGGACACCAGCGTACTCACCTACTATCTTACAAGACCGATATGTCTTGTGCTCATAGCAATGATAGCCATATCACTGTTTGCACCGATATTAATGAGCAAAATAAATACAAAAGTACCGTCGGTTGAGTCTACAGGTGCAGACAAGAACAGCGATGACTAGGGGGAGTATAAATGCGTGGAACCGTACTGCTGCCTGAAAAGGTAGCTGATGAAGGGATAGCTCTGCTGAAGAAGCTTGACTATGAGGTCAGGTTCGGAAGAGGGCTTGACAAGGAAACTTTGATAGAAGATCTCCAGGGCTGTATAGCCGTGATAATAAGGGTGGCAAAGATAGACGAGGAAGTATTTGAAAGATGTCCGGACCTTAAGGTCGTAGCCAAGCATGGCGCAGGCTATGACAGCATAGACATAGCGGCAGCAAGGAGGCTGGGCAGAAGCGTAGTCTTTGCACCTACTGCAAACTCACTGTCTGTTGCCGAGCACACCATGGCGCTGATACTTGCCTGTGCCAAGAAGCTGAACCTGATGAGCTGTGAGTATCGTAACGGAAACTACCAGATCAAGGACAAGGTCCTTGGCAACGAGGTAAGCGGAAAGACACTTGGTCTTATAGGTCTTGGTAGAATAGGCAACCTGGTTGCCAGGATGGCTCATTTCGGATTCGGAATGAATGTGGTGGCATTTGACCCATACCTTCCTAAGAACAAGAAAATTGAAGGCGTCACAATAGTCGAGAGCCGCGAGGAGCTGCTAAGAACCTCCGATTTCATAAGCATACATATACCTGTAACAAATGAGACCAAAAAATCAATCGGTGCAGAAGAGTTCAGGATGATGAAGAAGTCTGCATATCTGATCAATGTTGCCAGAGGAAATGTCATCGATGAGGTGGCTCTGATTGAAAGCCTGAAGAATGGCGATATTGCCGGTGCCGGTCTCGATGTAACGGATCCTGAGCCAGCAAGCTCTGACAATCCGCTGTTCAGTCTGACAAATGTCATACTTACACCGCATTGCGCTGCAGCTTCAGAAGAAGCCATGGCAAGGATGGTCACTGATTCGGTACAGGGAATAGATGATGTCCTGAATGGCAGGACACCTCAGTTTCCGGTAGTCTAGAAAACTAAAGTTTTAATGCCATGCCGGGAGACTTTAACCCAGGGCCTATGGGTAAAAGTCTTCAGGAATTGCAGATAGAGGAGAGTAGTGTTATGAAAGACCTTATCATGATGGATTGTACTTTACGGGATGGAGCTAATGTTGTAGGTAAAGGATTTTCTGCTGAATTAACGAAAATGATGATTGAGGGGCTAATAAAAAGCAACATCAAGGTCATCGAATTCGGCAATGCGCTTGGCCTTGGAGCCTATGAGTCAAGAGGAGCAATAGCGCCACTCACTGACATTGAATACCTGGAGATTGTCCAGCCATATCTTGACCAGGCTGAACTGGGAATGTTCATTGGCGTGGCAAATGTCACTGAAGAGAATGTTGCACTTGCAGCTAAATACGGTCTTAAATTCCTTAGGATCGGAGCAAATGCCAGTGACGGGAAAAGTGCATGTGAAGCAGTGAAGCTTGTGAAGAAGCATGGACTGATCTGCAGATACTCTGCCATGAAGGCATATGTTCTGAATGCTGATGACCTAGCTGAGGAAGCCAGGATGCTGGAGGAATGCGGACTTGATGAACTGACGATCATGGATTCAGCCGGAACCATGACTCCAGGGGAGGTCAGGGAGTATGTCGAAAAGATGGTGGCTAAGGTCAAGATGCCTGTTGGCTTCCATGGCCATAATAACCTTGGTTTCTCAGGCGCAAATGCGATTGCGGCAGCTGAAGCTGGTGCATCAGTAATAGACTGCGGCCTCATGGGAATGGCAAGAAGTGCAGGAAACTGTCCAACAGAGATGGCTGCAGCACTTTTCCAGAGAATAGGGCAGATGGAATACATCGACCAGTATTCGCTGCTCGATTTCATCGACAAGGAGCTGTCACCGGCAATGAAGGAATACGGCTATCATAATCCAGTCGAGCCAATCGACCTGGTATTCGGAGATGCTGGTGCTCACTCGAGCTTCGAGAAGATATTCCGTGATGTGGCTGCTGAAAAGAATGTACATCTATACAAGCTCATAAGAGGAGTATCAAAATTAGAAAGAAAGACCGTAACCAGGGATATTGTTGTCAGGGTTGCAGATGAAATGCTAAGAGCCTGAACGAGAGACTGAAACAATAATAACCGGCCTTCAGCATCTCTGAATGACCTTCCGGAAGTTTACGCGTTAGCGAAGCTGCGGGAGGGTCATTTTTTTACAGGTAAATTTTTTCTTTTATGTTTCACGGTTCGGAACAGTGTGATTTCCGTGACAGTTTCCCTATAACGGCATCAGGACTCTAAAGGCAGTTATACATTCTAAGTGGTAATAGGCTGCATCAGACCGGTCTCGGCTTTTTATAGTATCTTTCAGCAAGAACAATCCTAACATTATGGGCTGGTGTATTTGAACTAATCGGATATGTCCTGGGCATTCGGGAAGAAGCACTGGATATTTCGGCTCAGCATGTTGGTATTGGACTAAGAATCATATGCCACTCAAGTTCGGGAAGACCTTGGATATGGAAAGATGAAGAAATGCAAAATGACTGACTAAATCTCAGATAAAAATCATCTGATAATCTATGCCATAAGGTATGATTGTATAAGAAGGGGAGTGATGAACATGAGTTTGGATATGCCTGTTGCAAAGGAAGTCGATGTAACCTGTCCGCATTGCAAGCGTAAAGTTTCATTAGTCATATCAATAGCTGAAATTGTGCCCAGCAACATAATTGAGACGTGTATGGGTGTAGAGACAACATACGAGTTCACTGCAGAAGCAGAATGCGGCTTATGCCACCATAGATTCATAGTAAATGGTGAAGTGACTGAATATCCCGAAGGAAATCTTTATGCAGTCAGTCTGAAGGAAGACTGAAACTCTTAACACCTATATTTTCAAAGGACGCTTTGCTTGGTACAGGACCATAAAAAATAATGCTAGGCAGAATTTTAAAGCCCGGAATCTAGATTCCGGGCTTTGTCATAGGCCTTTTGGGCCATCATCAGTTATTTCAGCGCTTCAAGGATAGCATCCTTGTTCAGGCCGTAAATCTTCTGTGTTATCTTGCCTTCCTTGGTGATTACTGCTGCTGGAACGCTTTCGAGTTCGAGCTTGAGAGCCAGTCCGTTGGATTTGTAGGTGTCGATCCTTGATACTGCAAGTGCTCCAGCTGCTGACTTTTCGATTGCTTCAACCTCTGCGAGGAAGTTTCTGGCATCACAGTCTATCGCATTGTAGACGTATATGAGGCCTGGCTTTTCCTTCTGCATTACCTGGTTGTCGAAAATATTCTTCTCAGCGATGTATCTTTCAGCAACAGTTCCTGCAACGGCTCCGTCGCCGACTGCTGTAGCTATCTGCTTCAGGTACTTGTCGGTTATGTCGCCTACTGCGAGTACTCCTTCAATTCCAGTCTCCATCTTGTTGTTGACAGTTATGTACTTCTGCCTTGTAAGAGGAAGCTGGTTCTCGAAGAGCTCTGAGTTAGGAAGGTATCCTATGAACTCGAAGCAGTTGTCGCAGTCTACAGGGATCAGCTCGCCGGTCTTTACGTTTCTCATTATTACAGTCTTGAGGTGTCCGTCGCCTTCGAAGCCGTCAACTACTGTATTCCATACGAATGCCATCTTAGGATTCGCCAGGGCAGCTGCCTTTGCTATCTCGTTGCAGTCCATCTTACCTTCTTCATGCATTACGGAGACCGTAACCTTTGAAGCGAACTTTGTAAGGAACATTCCTTCCTCTATGGCTGCGTCTCCTGATCCTATTACCACAACATGCTTGCCTGTGTTTGAAGCAGCGTCGCAGGTTGCGCAGAAGCTTATGCCCTTGTCAAAGAGGTAGTTTTCTTCGTTCTTTCCGCCAGTTGTCCTTGGTCTTCCGCCTGTAGCGATGATGATAACCTTAGCAAGGAACTTGTTCCTGAAGGTCTCGACTACCTTTTCTTCACCCTTAAGGTCAACTCTTGTTACAGCTGTGAGCTTGAAGGTTACTCCCAGGTTCTTGGCCTGATTCTTCATAAGGTCAGTGATCGTCTCACCCTTAGGATTGTCAGGGAATCCCGGATAGTTTGCGATTTCGTTGGTATATGTTGCAAGTCCTCCGACTAATGCCTTCTCAAGGAGAAGTGTCTTGAGCCTTGCTCTTCCTGCGTATATAGCAGCTGAAAGTCCTGCAGGACCTCCGCCTATGATGATTACGTCATAATTTTCTACAGCTTTTTCTCTTCCCATATCGTGTTGCCTCACCTTCCCTTATTACATGAAGTACTTGACCAGCAGCTTGCTTCCTACCACTGCGCCTCCGAACATTCCTATTGCGAAAACCCAGCCTGACAGCGACAGGGAAGCGATTCCTCCATAGAGGGCTCCGATGTTGCAGCCAAATGCCATCCTTGCGCCGTAGCCCATGAGGACTCCGCCGACAACCGCTGCTATTACCTGCCTGTAGGACTTTATCTTCTTGAACTTGAATCCTGATGCGAGAAGTGTCGCAGCTAAAGCTCCGGTTATTATTCCGAAGTTCCTCCAGGAGTCGGGGTGGTTCATTATTCCGCCATTCAGCGTGTTCTGCATTCCTTCTGACGCGAAGTAGTACCATTTGTCAACGCTTCCGCCTACTGCCTCGTATATCCATGCTCCCCAGACCGCAAAGGCTCCTGAGACTCCCCAGGGGTTCTTTGTAGCTGCAAGGGACACTATCTGGAACAGGGACAGGAGTACTGCGGCTGTGACGTAGGTAAAGGGCTCCTTGAGCCACTTGATGTAGTACTCGTTCGACTTCATCTGGTCAAAGAATTTCTTCTTTTCTTTTTCCTTTTCCAATTCCACACCTCCGCCTGGTGCTATTTATTCTTCTCGATTATTACTTCCCATTCGCCGTCGTCAACTTCCTCGACTTCGACATTGTAGCCTTCTTTTCTAGCCCATTCAGGAACGTTCTTCATTGCGCAGCTGTGGTCTATCTGTACTATGAGTACATCGCCTATTTCAAGCTCTTTGAGCTTGTTCTGAGCCTTTACGAGTGGAACCGGGCACGCTTCTCCGAAACAATCAAGCATAACTTCTTTCATTTTAATTTCCTCCATTTAATTTAAATTATTTTTGTTTTGTTTTTAACACGATTTCTGTGAATTTAGATCAATTTAGTAATTTTTAGTGGCTTGCCTTCTTCTTTTCCCACTTGTCTGCAGCGATGTACAGAAGCAGGAGAACTATAAGCTGCAATACAACTGCCCCTACCCATCCGAATACATCCGGAAGGAATACTGTAGGACCGTTTGATATGAATTTCTCTTTCCAGAAGCCAAAGTCATGGGCTCCCCACAAAGATCCGACTATGAAGAACAGGAAGGCAATAGAGTTCATGACGAAGCCTTCTCCGACTCTCATGAGGGTTCCTGATGCGCATCCGCCTGCTATTACCATGCCGACTCCGAATATGAATGCACCGATCACTGTCGCTGCGCTTATCGGAACAACATAGCTCTGGCCCGGGATTGGAAGTCCTGCCGCATGATAGCCGTACTTGATTGCCGTGAATCCGATGGTGGTTACGGCAAAGGCTACGATGACAGCTCTGGTTATGGATGTAGATCCTGTCAGATATGGGTCCCTCATTGATGCCGTGAAACAGAACCTTCCCTTTTGCAGAATGAATCCGAAGATATTTCCTATCATCCAGAAGAAGGACACTGTCGGGTTCTGCGTATAGAGCAGAAGTCCAACGACAACTATCAGGGCTACTGTAAGAAATCCGTACGGTATCTGATTCTTCTTCGGCTTTCTTGGTGCTGAAGAGCGTCTTGATGATGCGCCGGTTCTTTCAGCCATTTGTTCACTCTCCTTCAAAATAAGTTTGCTATACTCTTAACAATCTCACAACCACATGTTACCATATTATCAATGTTAACGTATAACTTGTTTGGCGAATCAACATAAGAAAAACAGATGGCAGAAAAATCAGGATGCTATATAATAGAAAATGAGGTGACTTGAAATGAATCTTACATCCCTGGAATTCTTCCGTGAAGTCATAGAATCAAAGAGCATATCGAAGGTGGCTGGAAGCAAGCATATCTCCCAGTCAGCGCTTAGCCAGACCATCCAGAAGCTGGAGGACGAGCTGGGCTACAAGCTTCTCGAGAGGAGCAACAAGGGTGTGGAGCCTACTGAGGCTGGCAAGATCCTGTTCAAGCACTCAGGTACGATGCTCAGGATATATGAGAAAATGAAGGAAGAGCTCGACATGATCGATGCCAATGCTGAGAACATAAGGATAAACGGATATCTGTCCCTGGTGGACTACTCGCTTCCATGCGTTCTCTATAGAGTGAAGAAGAAGTACCCGAGCTACAGCTTTGAGATGTCAGCGAAGAACACATCTGATTCACTGAACGACCTTCATAACGACCTGACTGACCTCTGCTTCATAACAGAGGAGCCTGATGACATGGAGCTTGACTTCGCCAAGATTGGCAGTGAGAAGATAGTACTGGTTGCCAATGCAGAATCAAATATCCCTGATGTCATTGACGTCAGTTATCTTGAAAAATGCGAGCTGATACTTCTTGACGACGATACGCTGACAATATCCAGATCACTTAAGAAAAGGATAGAGCCGAAGGCCATGACAATGGACAAGATTAACATCATGTTCAAGGTGGATTCGGTGCCTGCAGCGAAGTCATCGGTGAACAATAACCTTGGGGTCTGCTTCCTCCCGTATATGTCGGTCAAGAAGGAACTTTACGAGAAGAAATACAAGCTCATTGAGGTAAGGGATTTCGAGATGGATTTTCCCATATACCTTGTCACAAGGAAGAAGTGCGACAGGACAGGTGCTATTTCTGAGGTGTACAAGTACTTCAGGGAAAACGGGGAGAAGCATTTCTGCTAAAACAAAAAGGAGCCGCAGGCTCCTCCTAAAGAATCAGATATTCTCATTTTTTAGCGACTGTTACTTCCCATACCCCGTTCATGACTTCATCGATGTCCCAGACAAGGTCCTCCTTCATAAGGACTTCACGCATGTGTTCTATAGCGCAGCTATGGTCCACGACCATCATGAAGGTTTCGCCTGGAGTTATGCTGGATATCCTTTGCTGAAGCTTGATTACAGGTACCGGGCATATGTCCCCGAAGCAGTTGATCTTATCCAAACTTTTTCAGTCCTTCCATGCGTATTGTCACACAAAGAAAGTATAGCATCCAAAGAGGTTCTGCTCAACCTCGAAAGGAGAGTGCTGATTGGACTATTCAGTTATAGTTCCGGTA
This sequence comes from Clostridiaceae bacterium UBA6110, assembly GCA_002428415.1. Taxonomy (GTDB): domain Bacteria; phylum Bacillota; class Clostridia; order Clostridiales; family Clostridiaceae; genus Youngiibacter. The sequence continues at coordinate 24,115 of DIWI01000014.1, read as the reverse complement.
TACAACAGCAAAGATACACTTAAGCTTCTTATAGATGAGATAGATGGATTTTTCAGAGGTAACGGATACACCTACGAGGTTATCATGGTTGATGATGGGTCTGGCGACGGCAGCTTTGAAAAAATAAGGGAGCTGTCTGAATCGAACATTCATCTCAAGGGGATCCATATCAAGTCCAACATGGGACAGCAGAGGGCTCTTCTCACAGGCATGCTTATGGCGAAGGGTGACTGGGCCATAACCATAGATGATGACCTGCAGCACGATATAAGGGACGCATCCAGGATGATTTCCCTGACAAAGGACGGCTGCGACATAGTATTCGGGGTTTATGAGGACTATGGATCCAAAGGACTCAGGGCCTTAGGCTCAAGGCTTGTCGGCCTGTTTTTCAGGCTCAGGTATGGAAAACTGCATGGACTCAGGGTTTCAAGCTTCAGGCTTGTCTCAAGGAAGGTTTACGGAAAACTTGAGGAACCTGGTGAAAGGTTTGTCTACCTTAGCGCAGAGCTTCTGCCTCATGCAACTCTTGTTGGCAACGTAGAGGTTTCAAGGCGTGAAAGGGTATACGGGAAATCCGGCTATGACCTGAAGAAATGCATCTTACTGTGTATCAGGCTCTGGTTCAACTACGGATTGAAGAGTCTGGTATTCGGCGAAAGGAAGAGGCACGATGAAGAGGATACTGATGGTTGGAGCGGGCAGTTGCCAGAAGAGCGCGATCTTAAGGATGAAGTCTCTGGGATATGAGTCTGTTGCGGCTGACTACAATGAATGGACCGAGGCTAAGGAAATGGCTGACCACATGGTACTTGCCGATGCCTTCAGCCCCGAAGAAATCTATAGATGTGCAAAAGAATACAGGGTGGACGGTGTCATGACTTCAGGCACCGACCAGCCTGTTCTTTCAGTTACGCTGACTGCCAACAAACTGGGCATCCCGTCATTTTTAAGCGACGGGACGGCACTCCTTGTCACCAACAAGAGGCATATGAAGGAGAGGTTCAAGGAGAAGGGGATACCTACAGCTACGTTCAGGATTATTGGGAGAGACTTCAGGGACACTGAGCTTTCCGGACTGAAGCCGCCCTTTGTCATTAAGCCTCTGGACTCTCAGGGACAGAGAGGGATATTCAAGGTTGAAACAATAGAGGAAGTAAGGAACAAGCTTGAAAATGTCCTGAAGCACTCAAGGAGCAATGAGATACTTGTTGAGGAGTTCTACGAGAATGAAGAGGTTACCGTAAGCGGATGGGTGGATAAGGGTAAGGTCATCATACTTACGATAACTGACAGGGTGACCTTCTCACCTGATGAACATATAGGAGTGTGCATATCCCATGAGAATCCGTCTAAGCATATGGGTCAGTTTGGACAGGAGCTGAAAGAGCTGACCAGGAAAATCTGCAGTGACTTCAACATCGGGGAAGGACCCATTTATTTCCAGTTCCTGATCGGGAATGAAGGTATCAGGGTCAATGAGATCGCCTGCAGGCTTGGAGGCGCATATGAAGACATGACAATTCCATATGCAACCGGAGCCGATGTGCTGAGGATGAACATAGAAGGGTGCCTTGACAGGGACTATGACAAAAAAAGCCTGGAACATGCACCTGAACCTGATTGCACTAAGCCGTTCTCAACGAGGCTGTTCTTCTGCGGAGCGGGAGAAGTTTGCCACATGACTCCGGTTGAAGAGATTAGGAAGCTGCCCTACGTGCTCGACGCAGGATACAATATCCATATCGGTGACCATCTGCCAGCGATAGAGAACGCATCCCAAAGGGCAGGGTTTGTTATAGTCAGGGGAGACACAAGGCAGGATGTTGAGGAGAACCTCAGGGACCTGAGAAGCAAAATGAAGGTATTGGACAAGGACGGCAACAATCTCATAAGTACACTTTAGATTGGAGGAGAAGACAATGATCTGCCCATACTGCAGCAGCATAATGGAAAAGGGGTATATATACGGTGACAGGTACAGGCTAAAGTGGCTGTCAGCAAGTAAAAAGCCACTTCTTGGGATTTTCATCGCAGGGGGAGAAAATATCGGCAAATCAGGATTCTTTGGAAGACCGAAGGTTACAGCATACAAATGCAGCGTATGCTCGAAGCTTACCATAGACCTTATTGACCAGGTGGATTAACCTGATTACCACCAATTGAATGATTCGATGTACAGATAAATACCGTGTAACGCTGCTAAGGCTTTACACGGTATATTCTTGTCTTCCAGGGATAGGTACCTGAATATCTTGATATTCTCATCGCATAGATAGGGTTCTCAAATTCATTTATGAGTTCAGTATTTTCATCAAGGTATGTGAACAGGTCATCCAAATAGTTGCTGCCGTAAAGGAAGTCCCAGGCAGGGGAGGTATTACTTATATATTCCATTTCCTCGTGGATCAGGATTGCGGTTATTCCTCTATCCTGTATGTATTCTTCCACGGTAATCCCATTAGCTTCTAGGAATGCAAGGTTCCTTATGTCATAGAACCTTTGACCTTCGAATGCCTCGATTGTATTTAGGTTACCAAGGACCACATCTGAGTCATCTACCATTCCTTCTACCACTTCAATCATATCCTCATAGCCAAGCTTATAAGGTCTTGCCTCGCTGTAATCTGTGAGTCCGCTATAAAGCCTGAAGGGTACGGAGAGTAGTATTATAAGTGCAAATACCCATGTCAGATTTCTCTTTCCAATATTTCTCAGAACGATGTTTGCTGCGGTAAAGAGAGCCAGGATGATGAACGGGACAAAGAAGACCACTGATGTCTGATTGTATCTTCCGATGACTATAAGTCCCAGATTCATTCCGATTATCGCAGACCATGGGATAAGGAGACTATGGTAATTGCTGCCTGCCTTTTTTCTTGATACCAGTGCGTATACCGGTATCAGAAGGATGACTGCACCCATTAAGATTATTTCAATCCTGATGTCAAGCAGGTCATAGGTGCCGCCAATCCTCGCATACAGCTTGTACCAGAACCAGTAGAAGCCCTCAATTCGTCCTATGGGATTTCCTTCAATTCCGAGGCTTTCTCCGAACTTAAGGTAGCCTGAAAGAAATCCAGGATTCATAAGGTTACCTGCAACAAGGTATGCGGCGAAGCCAACAGCTGTCATTATGACATATGAAATCAGGTCTTTGAGCTTTGCCTCCTTCATAAGGATCCGGACAATAAGAATTGCGGCAATTGTCATTCCTATCAGGAAGCTGTTCGGATGTACGCCTATACCCAGGAGTGTTACAAAAGTTAGGATAAGATGCAATCTGCGGCTCTTCAGGATAGCTCCGGAGGCTGAGCCATAGGCTGTGAGAAGCAGAAGAAGTATCATGCTGTCCTGTCTTCCGAACCTTGCGCTGTACAGGAACTGTATGTTCAGCGCAAGAGCCAGGGTACCTGTGAAAGGCAACACTTTGCCTGTAAAAGGCAACACTTTACCAGTAATTGGCAGACTCCTGCTTTCAAGGACATGCATCAATATCTTGTAGAAAACAATCAGAGCCAATGTAGCTGCAACTAATGAAAGTATCCTTGATGAGGCTGCGGAGCTTCCCAGAATATTGAATACTGCTGCTTCAAGGCTGTGATAAAGCCATCTGAAGGGGTGTACGACTCTGGGATAGAGGTCGAAGAAGGGTTCTGTAACTGCGAAGGACTTCTGACTTATCATTTCGTCAGTTATCCCCTTGAGCCATAACTCATCTGAATGGACAGTAGGGAAGTCCATTATCGTCATCAGGTTTGCAATGAAATATGAAAGCAGGGCGATTATAGGGATGATTCTCTTCGTTAGTCTCTCCATGATAGCCCTCCTTCAGCGTTATTGTTTAGGTGGTTGGTCATTATTGGTTCTCTGCCTTACACTTCTACATTCTAACACCACTATCCATGAAATGAGAAGTGCCTGAAGACTGACCTCTGAATAAGGTGATTCATTTCATCAAGCATTCAGGTGCGCTCATTAGTGCGATTTGTATCACATTTGACACGAAAGCTTCATATGTGAAGGTTATAATTTAGGTATGAGAGAATGGAATCGAGGTGCTGATATGAAAAAGGTATTGGTATTGGTCCTTGCTTTGACCATGTTGCTTGCAGGGTGCACGACGAATGACGGTAATCCGGAGGCTACGAAGGGTACGGAGGAGACAAAGCAGGAGGAGCCTGTTGAGATTACTGAGGAAACAGTCCTTGAATTCAAGAAGAGCCTGGAGACTGCTGATAACCCTGAAGAAATCAGGAAGCAGATGGATATTATTATTGCTGGGAGTAAGGAAGAGCAAAGCGATGGAGTCCTTGCAGACTATCTGGAATATCTTAGGGCGTATTCAACTATGGGTATGTCAAAGGACTGGGATAAGCTTCAGGAATTGGAGAAGTTTTTTGATTCTGGAATCCAGACCATAAAGGCTGATTCGATCACTGACCCTTCACTGAGGGAGCTTTATGACCGCCTGACTGGTGCCGGCTACAAATTCATAAGGGTGGAGGGATCAGTCGAACCAATAATTGACTATCGCTCCATGGAGTCATACTCTGGATCCATTTCGGATGAAATGGAAGAATACCTGAGGTTCAAGGCCATGGATTCTGATAAGGTATGGGCCATGGATGGTGGGATAGTCATCCCTATAAAGGAGCTTGGCGAAAGAATCGCTTCTGCTGAAGCGTTTCTTAAGAAGTACCCTGAATCAGAGCTCAAGGGAAATGTGCTGAGAGATTACAGGAATTACCTGAGCGGTTACATAGGCGGCCTGGACAATACGCCTGTTGTTTCGGATGGAGGCTATGTGAAGGAATATCTTGAGGCATACGAGGACTATCTTCTTAAGCATCCTGATACTGCCGCTGGAGGAGCCCTGAAGAGATACTATGAAGGGCTCAAGGCTAAGGGGTTTGTTGCCCCTTATAAAGAGAATGACCCGGCAGACAGGCTGGAATTCAAATGGCGCGTGGAGAGCATAGTTGACGGTATAGCAAGGGGGTTCGGCTCGCCTGCTGAGTACTCGGATCTCTTTAAGACAACTGAGAACCTGATAATAAGGAACAAGCCTGATACATCGGGAGAAATCCTCTGGGTGATCCCAAAGGGCACGACGGTAACCTCTGTGTCTGTCTGGAACGGCTGGGCAACTGTCCATACATCCGGGTGGAGCGGATACAGTTCCCTGGAGTACCTTACACCAGTTGAATTTGAATCTGAACATCATTATATGACCGCATGGAATGTAAACCTGCGTGAGGGACCTGGGACGGAGAGTCCTTTACTGACTCTGATACCCGCACAGACCGTGATATACGTGGATGAGATCAAGGATGGGTGGGGCAGGACCAGCTATGCGGGAGCATCCGGTTATATCTCGATGGAATATGTGAAAAAGCCGTAGGATAGGGAAGCTATTGATAATAACTGATGATAGCATAGGCGCCTCTGCCAAATTGTGCAGCAGGGCGCCTGTCTTTTTTAAGTATATGGATACCTATTTGCATGTCATATTTGGATTTATTGGAACATGATTTTTGAAATTATTGTTAAGTTAATGTCATAACATTTAAGGATATTGCATAAGTAAATACGATAACCACTGATTACAACGATATCATATAATAAAGGAGGTCGATGTGTTAGTTTTTGGACTACATAGTTTGATAATTAACAAAGAACTCCTTGGCAATCTCACAAATTCGTTTAGGAGGAAAATATGGCGAAGAAACATAAGGCTGTCAGGATCGTATTCCTGGCTCTCGTACTGATGTTTTCACTCAGCGCGTGTTCCGTCGACACGACTTATCCAGGTACAAAGAACATAGTTGAAGCTTCCCAGGTAGGCAAGGATTATCTCGCAGGAGGTAAGGTCGTTGTCATTGATGCCAGGGAACCTGAGGCTTACGCTAAAGGACACCTTAAGGGTGCCGTTAGCCTCACTCCGACTGAGCTCTCTGTAAGCACTCCTGTTCCAGGGCTGATTGCACCTAAGTCTCAGATCGAGAGCATTCTCAGCGCAAAGGGAATAGCAAACGACAGCATCATATACGTCTATGACGACAATGGCGGAGTATACTCCGGCAGGGTATGGTGGGTCCTCAAGGTATATGGCCATGAGAACGTCATGATCATAAACGGCGGATCTAAGGCTCTTGTCAATGCGAAGCTCGAGCTGTCTGCAGATCCTGTGAATCTTCCTGCGACAACGTATACCGCAAAGGACGCTGATACAAGCATGATAGCTTCCTTCGAGGATGTTAAGGCTCTTGCCGAAACTCCTGTTAAGGGCACTGTTATTGTTGATGTCAGGTCACAGGCGGAGTATGATGCAGGCTACATTCCAACTGCGGTTCTTTATCCTCATACCAAGAACCTGTATTCGGACGGGACCTTCATGTCCTCAAGGGACCTTGGACTGTTCTACAAGGATGCGGGCATAACTAAGGATGAGACTATAATACTGTACTGCAAGACCTCATTCAGGGCGACTCAGGCGGCAGCGCTGCTTCAGGAAGCCGGCTACACAAACATCAAGGTATATGACGGAGCCTGGGTCGAGTGGGAGCAGAAGGGCACTGTTGCAGGACCGGATTCACCGGCACCTGTAGGACCATCGGACGGATCATAAACATCTGGAGGAGATTAATAAATGAAGAAGATCATCACAATCATGATGTCAGCAATGCTCGTACTTTCATTATCAGCCTGTGGAAGCAAGGAAACACCAGGCGGAACGATGACAGTCCCGACTTCTGCACCTACAGCCGCACCTACAACAGCTCCTACAGCAGCACCTGCTGCTGACATGTCAGCACTTGTTACCAAATACTTCGCAGAGATGCCTGAGAATGTCTACAAGATAGACAACAAGGAATTCGTTGCAAAGGTAAAGGCTAACGAGGCTATGACTGTCATCGACATAAGAAGCGCAGAGGACTATGCAAAGGGCCATGTCAAGGGTGCTGTAAACATGCCATGGGGACCTGCTATAGCTGCAGGACTCAAGAGCATACCTACAGACAAGCCTATATATATCTACTGCTACACAGGACAGACTGCCGGACAGGCTGTCACTACGCTTAACATAGCAGGCATTCCTGCAAGAAGCGTACATCTTGGATGGAACCTCGGTATTTCAAAGGTAGAAGGCTATGAGGCGGCAACTTCAACTGAAGCTGCGACTCTTACAGGCACACCTACAAAGATAGATGCTACTGTACAGAAGGCAATGGATGAGTACTACTCAGGACTTGCTGCAGTATCAGCAACCAAGTACAAGAACTACAAGATCTCCGAGGCTGACCTCAAGGCAATGGTCGATGCCAAGGATGCAGGAATGTACATACTTTCAGTAAGAAGCGCAGCTGACTATGCTGCAGGCCATATTGAAGGTGCAAAGAACATACCTTTCGCAAAGGGAATGGCTTCATCCTTCGGAACTCTTCCTAAGGACAAGACAATCGTTGTTTACTGCTACACAGGACAGACAGCAGGACAGGTAGTTGCAGGACTCAGGCTCATGGGCTACAATGCAGTTTCGCTTAACGGCGGAATGGGCAATGCGGCAAATGCTCCTCAGGGCTGGGCAAATGCAGGATATCCTGTAGTAAAGTAATAAGAACAGAATAGTAAAAAAGGTGCCTTTTCGTGATAAAATCATGGAAAGGCACTTATTTTTCAAGACGCGGAGGCAGTAAGTATGGACTGGATAAGATTCAATGAACCATATGGGAATGAGGAGATTTTCAAAAGGGCAACAGAAACTTCAAGGCGCAGCCTTTTTGAAAGTGACATAATTGAAGAGATGCTTCAGAGGAGGCTTTCTTCAATTGACCTTTACAGTGGTGAAACATCGCCATTTTTCATGCAGTCCGGTACGGCAGCTCTTGAGGTCATGGCCCTTGCAATGGACTTCAAGCCTGGAGACGAGGTCATCATCCCATCCTTCACCTATCCTGCCACCGCCAATGCATTCCAAAGGGCTGGCGCAACCATAGTCTTTGCGGACATCGAGTCAGATACCTGCAACCTTGACCCTAAATCAGTTGAAAGAGCCGTTACCGGAAAGACCAGGGCCATAGTGCCAATTCACTATGGTGGAGTGACTGCCGACATATCGTCACTGCAGGAACTTGCTTCAAAAAGCGGAGCTTTTTTTCTTGAGGATGCTGCACACTGCATAGGTGCAAGCTACAAGGGGGGAGCTTTGGGTACATTCGGAACAATGGGTGCAATAAGCTTCCACTCATCAAAGAACATAACATCTTCCGGACTTGGAGGATGCCTATTCGTAAATGATGGAAATCTAAGGGACATAGTATCCGAAATAATCTATCAGGGTACTGACAGGGTAGCCTACAGGGAAGGCAGGGTAAGTTCATACAGATGGAAGAGACCGGGTGGTGAGTACCAGATGCCGGCATTTTCCATGGCGTACCTGGAAGCTTCGCTTGGAAGACTCGATGAGGTAACAAGGAGAAGGCGTGAAATCTGGCACATGTACCATGACAAGCTAAGTAATCTTGAAGCAGAGGGTGACCTGAGGTTATGCAGGGTCCCCGAGAGTGCAGGTATAAACGGACATGTCTTCTATACCCTGGTTAATGGCAGGCAGGAAAGGGATAATCTCAAGGCGCATCTTCATGAAAGAAGGATAGAGGCCTTCACTCACTATGAACCGCTTCATGACACATCTATCGGCAGAAGCGCAGGACGCTGCGAGGGTGAAATGAGTGTAACAAACAGCGTTGCAGGGAGAATTTTAAGGCTGCCCATGCACATGGGGCTGAAGGATGAGGACATCGACAGAGTTTGTTCGGCCATAGATGAATATATGGGATAATACACATTTGTCGGTAGCACTACAAATATTTATTACAATAACTTCTGGCATTGTATGGTCAATTTATGAGAGCTGTGGTAAAAAAAGGGAAATTAATATTTCATATTTCGATGGCTGCAGTATGGCAGCCTTTTCGTTTATGCTACTCTTATGATTTTACTTAAAGCGTAGTAGCACCTGTGGTATTTAACAAAAATAGGAACGCAGGTCAAAAAATGAACAATAATGTCATATTGTGTACATACCATAAAGTTATACCTTATGCATTGTAGACGTGCTTTGAATGTCGGATAATTAAGGTATAAAAATACAGAGGGGAATCTCTGGAAAAGTGGGTGTAAATATGAAAAGACCGGCTAAGAAGTTAATAGCTATGGTTGCTGCTATGTTTATGCTTTTCACTGTTTTCTTCACTTCAACCTCAGCATCTGCCCAGCCCATGACACTGCACTATGTCGCGCTAGGGGATTCTGTTACCTATGGTATGTCAGCGTACGCTCCTACATACCCTTACCCTCTATACTATGGATATGCTGACATGCTTAAGGATACATTGGATGATTATATAGCTGTTGATTATCTCAATGCAGGAATTCCGGGACTTGATTCGTCCGAAATGCTGGGTTTGTTAACATCTGATCTGGCCTATAGATATACACTTTCGGGACGAAATCTTGTTACAATAAACATCGGTGGCAACAACCTGCTAACACCGTTTATTGAAGCTATTTTCAGCGCTTTCGGTGTAATCCTGGAAGGTGACATAACAGAGGCTGATTTCACACAATTGATCTATAACATAAATATGATGGGTGAAGAGGATGCCTTGGCTGCATACAGCAACCTGAACAACCCGAGCGGCCAGCTCGCTACTGCATTCAAGGCAGGTGTTAAGTCCTTCAAGAACGATTTGCCGCAAATAATCGCTGAAGTAAGAGTACTTGCTCCAGACTCGATGATCGTCTTAAACACCCTGTATAATCCTCTTGAGACCGATGACCCTTTATATAAGCTTGTAGACAAATATGTAAGACAGATCAATAATTTCATATGGGCCATCTACGCAGATGGCGGATTTGCTGTAGCAGATGTCTACAATGGCTTTAAGTCATATGCAGGACCATACGACCTGGTAGCATTTGATTCGGATATGGCAATAGCCAGTGCGCTTGAAATGGAGCCGTTAAAGGTAGCTGCATATGTTGATCCTCATCCAAATACATTTGGACATATTATTATAGCCACGGTTGAATTTGCTACCTATTCCAGTCCGTTCTGATCTGGCTTAAAGAGTTTTCCATAAGTAATATAAGAAATTGTAAAGGATATGCTGAATAAGGATGATGAATCCTATGGCATATCCTTCTTTTGTGGGTCTATACCTCTTTTGCTTTATGATACAAGTACTCGACAGGACTTAAAAGGGATATAATCAGGGGAGAAGATGCATAAGAAAGTCCTTCTGGGCTTCTTAAGCGATAGGATGCGAGAGCGCAAATATCAGTGGAGGTGGAGCTGTGCCGCTTGAAATCATACGAGACGACATTACAAGGGTTCATGCAGATGCGATAGTCAACCCGACAAACGAGAAACTTGACGGAGGTGGTGGAACTGACCATGAAATACACAAGGCAGCAGGGCCGCTGCTTGCAGAGGAGTGCAGGTCTTTGGGAGTATTGCCTGTTGGGCAGGCAAGGATCACCAAGGGATACGACCTTCCTGCAAGGTATGTCATCCATACGGCAGGTCCTGTATGGAAGGGTGGAAATTCTGGCGAAGAAGGGCTTCTCAGGGATTGCTACAGAAATTCACTTGAGCTTGCCAAAGAGAAAGGTCTTGAAAGCATTGCGTTTCCCCTTATTTCCTCAGGGAGCTTTGGGTATCCGAAGGACAGGGCTCTTGGTACAGCAATTTCTGCAATAGGAAACTTTCTGCTTGAGCACGACATGACCGTATATCTCGTGGTATATGACAAGCAATCCTTCATGCTTTCCAGTAAGCTGTACTCTTCAATCACCCAGTACATAGATGAAAGGTACGTAGAGGAAAAGCCTGCAGCTAGAAGACGTAGTGAAGTTATGCTTGAGGAAGCGATGATGTCTTCCGTGGATTCTCAGGCAATCCCAAGGAAGAGCAAAAGAAGCCTCGATGAGGTGCTCGGGCAGATGGATGAGACCTTCTCCAAAAGCCTCATAAGGCTAATTGATGAGAAGGACATAAAGGATAGCGTCGTATACAAGAAGGCGAATGTTGACAGGAAGCTGTTCTCGAAGATAAAGAACGATGTCTTCTATAAGCCGAGCAAGCCTACGGCCATTGCATTTGCAATCGCCCTGGAGCTAAGCCTTGACGAGACAAGGGATCTTCTGATGAAGGCGGGGTATGCCCTGTCAAGCAGCAGCAAGTCAGATATTATAATCCAGTACTTCATAGAGCAAAATAACTACAACATCTATGAGATCAACGAGGTTCTGTTTGCTTTTGACCAGGCGACCATAGGTGTCTGAACAGAAAACAATTTCGAATAATTATTTGTCGCTTCAGGGGCGACCTTCAGGTATTTTGGAAATGGTAACCTTAGATCATAAAGAATGATCTGGAGGTAATCAAAATGAAAAAGAATCTTACTGAGCTGGTATTCATCCTTGACAGAAGCGGATCGATGAGTGGACTTGAAAGCGACACCATAGGCGGATACAATGCGCTGCTTGATAAGCAGAGGAAGGAACCTGGGGATGTCATCCTTACTACGGTGCTGTTTGACGACAGGTATGAGCTGCTCCATGACAGGATAAACCTAAAGGGTGTCGCTCCGATTACTGACAAGGAATATTTCGTAAGAGGCAGCACGGCGCTCCTTGATGCCATAGGCAATACTGTCAACAAGATAGTGAATGTGCAGAGGCATACAGCTGAGGATGAAAAGGCTGAGAACATCATGTTCATCATAACCACCGACGGGATGGAGAATGCAAGCCGTGAGTTCACCTATGAGAAGATAAGGCATATGATTGGGCGTCAGAAGGAAAAGTACGGATGGGAGTTCATGTTCCTGGGTGCAAACATAGATGCTGTTGCCACAGCGGAGCGCTTCGGCATAGACAAGGACAGGGCTGCAAACTACAATTCTGACAGCCTCGGCACTCAGCTCAACTATGAGGTCATAAGCGAGACTGTCAGCTTCATGAGGGCAGAAAGCAGCATCCCCAAGGACTGGAAGGACCGAATCGATGAGGACTTCAAGAAGCGAAGGGGGAACAGATGACCATGCTTGGAGCAATAATCGGGGATATCGCGGGATCGGTATACGAGTGGAATAACATAAAGACCAAGGACTTTCCGTTTCTCGAAAGAAGATGTTTCTTCACTGATGATACGGTTATGACGGTGGCGATTGCGGAAGGCATTGAAAAAGGGGGAGACAAGGACGACTTTGTCTCCTCAATGAAGAAGCTTGGAAGACTGTACCCAAAAGCAGGATACGGCGGAAGGTTCGGAAGCTGGCTTTTTTCTCATGATACAGCTCCCTATGGAAGCTTTGGAAACGGCTCAGCCATGAGGGTATCGCCTGTTGCCTGGGCGTATGACAGCATAGGACAGGTAGAGGAAAAAGCAGGACTCAGCGCAGAAGTGACACACAGCCATCCTGAAGGGATAAAGGGGGCACAGGCAACTGCGGCCTGCATCTACCTTGCAAGGACAGGAAGCTCCAAGGATACCATAAGGGAATATGTGGTGAGAAGGTATGGCTATGATCTTTCAAGGAGCCTGTCTGAGATACGACCCAGCTATAGGTTCAATGAGACCTGTCAGGAGACGGTCCCACAGGCAATAACTGCTTTCCTTGAGAGCGCAGGTTTCGAGGATGCCATAAGGAATGCCATTTCACTCGGTGGTGACAGCGATACTCTTGCAGCAATAACGGGGAGCATCGCTGAAGCAGCATATGGGATCCCGGTGGAGCTTGAAGAAAGGGCGTTCACATTCCTTGACGACAAGCTGGGAGAAATAGTCAGGAGATTCAGAGAAGAGTACGTCAGAAAGTCAGGATCGAATAACTTATTTGTATAATGTTGAAGTGTCCGTCAGCTAAAGTCTGACGGGTACTTCATTTGGTGGATTTTCGTTCAGGTGGTAATTTTTTATTCTGCATTTGAGAAGGTGGAACTGTCTGCTTATTCCTGATTGCAGGAACATGTTATGCTGAATGAATTCCAAAGGCTGATTTAGCGAAATATTGGAATTTGACCAAATATTTTTTCAACTTATTCAAATTATGTTCATTTCTTTGAAAAATCATATTGACTTATCGTTATTATGAAAATATAATAACAACATAAGTAACGGCGCTTGAAGAGAAAATCTTCTGGCGCCTTTTTGCTTATACCAAAACGCAGGATTTGTTTGTCGAATTTTAATTTGGGACAAAACATGTAAAAGTTTACTTAGGGTATTGATAATGTTTACAGTGTCATATATAATTTGAAATGTAGCAAAAAGATACGGCTAATCTCAATATGAGACGCGAAAATGACAAAAATGAGGTCGAAAATTGCAAATGTATCAAGTTGAGATTTCGTATTACGAAAGATTATGGATTCTGGAAATTGTCCTGAATTTAAAAATGATTAACTAAAACTGCGAATATATTATGTTGTAATCTATGGGGTAAAAATAGATTAAATTAAAGTCTGGGAGGAAAATATGACAAATATCGTGAATGTTCCAAGTCTTACAACTGATGAAAGGGTGAATATGCTGAGGGCGGCAATAGAACACAGGGCAACCTGGATGGGTCTCATGTATTCCGAAGCGAAGGCAATGGGATATGACGCAGAAGCGTTCACAAGGGCTGCAATAAGAAAGACGGGGAGGATCCACGGTGAGGCCATCAAGAATCAGATGGTGGACACACAGGACATACCGTACTTCAAGACACTGTTCCTCCATGAGGGAGTCCTGAAATACTTCGAGATGGATGTCAAGAGCCTTGACAGGGATAACCTGGTTGTTGAATTCAACTACTGCCCGCTGATATCAGCATGGAAGAAGCTTGGCTTTGATGACGAGACCTGCGAGCTACTTTGCGACATGGCAATGGACGGGGACAGAGGAATAGCTGAGACCATGGGCTACACATTTGACCTGACTGACACCATCGCAAAGAGCTGCAAGACCTGCAAGCTTCATTTCCACAAATAGGCTGACCTCCACAATATCTTGACAGTTTCATGCTCCAATTCTTACGTAGTTGCATGTAGAATCAATCGACAGAAAGGGGAAAATCATGAAGAAAATCACTAAACTTGTAGCCCTTGCAGCAATCTCGACAATGATCCTGCCAATACTTGCAGGATGCGGATCCAAGGCCCCGGCACAGACAGACCCCATAAAGATAGCGGTGGCAGCACCTCAGACAGGTGACTATGCAGAATACGGAACAGGCTTCAAGAATGCGGTAAACCTCATGGCTGAGGAATGGAACGCAAAGGGCGGAGTCCTCGGAAGAAAGATCGAGGTTGTCGTATACGATGACAAGAACAACGGAGAAGAGGCTGCGACAATCGCTGAGAAGATAGCAAGCGATAAGAGCATATCTGCTGTAATCGGACACTTCGCATCAGGCGTAGCAATGGCAGCAACTCCAAAGTACCAGGAGACAGGGATCGTAAACATATCCCCCTCAGCATCACATGCTGACTTCACAAAGGAAGGAAACTACATATTCAGGAACAACACTGTAATCTCCATCGAGTCCAAGGCGGCAGTCGAGATAGCTCTCAAGACACTTGGAAAGAAGAAGATAGGAGTATTGTCAGTCAAGACCGACTGGGGAACAAACACAGCAGGCATAGTCAAGAAGCTTATAACTGAGCTTGGCGGAGAGCTTGTTGGCCATCAGGAGATAGTTGACGGAACAGTTGACTTCAGCCCTAACATATCACAGCTCAACAGCGCAGGCGCTGAGGTTGTCATAGTCGCTGCGATGTACAACACGCTTGCACCACTTGCGACACAGTACAAGGCAGTCAACAAGGACATACAGTTCGTAGGTTTCTCAAATGCATACAGCCAGCAGCTCATAGAGCTTGCAAAGGAAAATGCTGAAGGAATACACTTCCCTGCACAGTTCTTCTCGGGATCTACAAAGCCAGAGGTTTCAAAGTTTGTTGAAGCCTACAAGACAAAGTATGGTTCGAACCCTTCAAGCCTTACAGCACAGGCATATGACAGCATGGGTATAATCCTCACTGCAATACAGAATGCCAAGACAACTGACAGGGCGAAAATAAGGGACGAAGTGGAGAAGATACAGTATAACGGAGTTACAGGAGCGACAAAGTTCAATGAGAACAGAGACTCTGTAAGGCCGTTCACCGTTGTCAAGATCGAAGGCGGAAAGTTCGTAGAAGTAAAATAGCAGTTTGTGAAGCCGGCAATGGAGCTAAAGAAATAACTTATTGCCGGCTTCATTGGTTTAAACAAAGAGGTTCTCGACAGGGGGAAAAGATATGTTCTTAGAGCAGCTAATCAACGGCATCACTTTAGGAATGGTCTACGCGCTAATCGCCGTCGGCTACTCTTTAGTATTTGGCATACTGAGGCTTGTGAATTTCTCGCATGGCTCCGTATATGCCTTCGGAGCGCATTTCGCACTCCTATTCATATCCATGAACTTAGGGATCATCCCTGCAATAGCCTTGAGCGTAATACTCACAGGAGTACTGGGAGTTCTTATAGACAAGTCGGCGCTGCAGCCGCTCCGGTCAAAGAAGTCAAAGCCCATAGCGGCACTTATTACTACGATTGGAATCTCATACATCATCCAAAACCTTCTAATGATAAGTTTTGGAAGCCAGACAAAGTTCTTCCCGAAGCTTTTCGACTATGGCACAGTGAACATACTTGGCTCCCAGATAGGGACCACACAGCTGTTCATATTCCTGGTGTCACTTGTCCTTCTGTCAGTCCTTACCTACATCATAAGGTTCACCAAGGTGGGACTTGCAATGAGGGCGGTTGAACAGAACCAGAAGGCGGCACATCTCATGGGAATAGACGTCAACAAGGTAATAACCTTCACGTTCTTCCTGGGCGGTGCATCAGCTGCAATTGCAGGTTCGCTTATCAGCGGATACTACCAGATGGTATATGCAGGCATGGGCTTCATGGCGGGAATGAAGGCATTCTCTGCAGCGGTACTTGGTGGAATAGGAGTCCTTTATGGATCAATATTCGGCGGAGTCGTTGTAGGTATATCAGAAAGCTTCGCGGCAACCTACCTGGGCGGAAGCTACAGGGATGCGGTAGCATTCGTGATCCTTATACTTGTCCTTCTTGTGAGGCCTAACGGCTTGTTCGGCAAGAAGGGAATAACGAAGGTGTAGCATGATAGAGAAGATTGGAATGGGGCTTAAAGGCCTCACAGAAAAGATAAGCACATTCTATTCAAGATACAGGCTGATTTCAAACCTGGCTCTTGCACTTGTTGTCCTGCTGCTTCCTTTCATAGTGGGGTCGCAGTATGTCATGAGGATAGTCATAATGATCGGGGTATATGCGATACTTGCCCAGTCACTGGGGCTCATAACCGGCTACGCCGGACAGACATCCCTGGGGCATGCAGCATTCTATGCTATTGGCGCATACACCTCAGCCATAGTAAGCATACAGACAGGCTGGAGCTTCTTCATAACAGCTCCAATAGCAGCAGTATTTGCGGCTCTCATGGGTCTTGCACTGGGACTGCCGACGCTGAGGCTTTCAGGCACATACCTTGCGATCACGACACTTGGGTTCTCTGAGTTTGTAAGGATGGTTCTCCTTAACTGGGAGAAGGTCACCAACGGTCCGCTTGGTATCTCCAGGATACCGAGGCCAAGCATACTGGGAGTCGACCTCATTGTAGGGAACAACGGCCTCTACTACCTGATGCTGGTTTTCCTCGCAATTACCACAGTAGTAATATCCAACATAGTGAACTCCAAAGTAGGAAGAGCACTCATGTCCATCAGGGATGACGAGCTGGCTGCTACCATGATGGGAGTAAAGACCACCTACTACAAGGTGCTGGTATTCGTTATAGGGGCGTTCTTTGCAGGGCTTGCAGGTGCTTTCTATGCACATATGATCAGGTTTATCGATCCCAATACCTTTACCTTTGACACCTCCATTCTGATACTAAGCATAGTCATACTCGGCGGCATGGGTACGATAAAGGGAATGTTCGTCGGGTCGGCACTTCTCATTTCCTTTCCGGAGGTCATGAGGTTCCTGCAGGAATACAGGTTCGTCGTATATGGTATCGTCCTGGTCCTGACTATGAGGTTCAGGCCGCAGGGGATACTTGGAGGTCAGAAGAAGACTCCCTACAAATTGCCTAAGGGAGTGACTGAGGAAGTTTTTGACAGCAAGGAACAACGGGTAAAGGAGATGAATGCGGGATGGCATATCTAGAGGTCAAGGACATTTCGATGCGGTTCGGCGGCCTTGTAGCTGTGGACCAGGTAAGCATCTCCGCTGAAAAGGGTGAGATAGTAAGCATAATAGGACCTAACGGTGCAGGTAAGACCACGCTCTTCAACATGCTTACAGGCGTGTACAAGGTAACTGAGGGTGAAATAAGCCTTGGTGGAAAGACCATAAGCGGCATGCTGCCGCAGGATATCGTAAAGGCCGGAATGGCAAGGACCTTCCAGAACGTAAGGCTTTTCGGAGACATGAGGGTCATAGAGAACGTGCTCCTTGGCATGCATGTCAATACAAGCTACAGCTTTCTGGATGCGGTCTTAAGGACAAGAAAATTCAGGGCAGCAGAAGCTGATAAGCACAGGGAAGCAATAAGACTTCTTGATTCCATAAAGCTTAAGGACAAGATGCACAGCTATGCGACGAACCTTCCCTATGGTGACCAGAGGAGGCTTGAGATAGCAAGGGCCATTGCCACCGGGGCAAGCGTCCTGCTTTTAGATGAGCCTGCTGCCGGCATGAACCCGCAGGAGACAGACGAGCTCCTTGAGTACATAAGGAAGCTGAAAGCTGACGGGCATACTGTAATACTCATTGAGCACGACATGAGCCTTGTAATGAACATATCTGACAAGATATATGTACTGGATTACGGTAAGAAGATAGCTGAAGGTCTTCCGAAGGATATCGCGAAGAATCCGAGGGTCATCGAGGCCTACCTTGGAAGGAGGGATGAAAATGCTGACAGTAAGGAATCTTAACACGCACTACGGCAACATCCATGCCCTAAAGGGAGTGGACCTTGAGGTAAAACAGGGTGAGATAGTGACTCTCATAGGAAGCAATGGTGCGGGAAAGAGCACAACACTAAGCACTGTGACAGGACTCCTTAAACCTACAAGAGGTGAGATAACCTTCAATGGGGTTAACATCGCGGGGAAGCCGCCTTCTGAGATAGTCAGGATGGGCATCAGCCTTTCGCCGGAGGGCAGGGAGGTGTTCCCGGCACTAACCGTTGAGGAGAACCTTTCACTTGGCGCGTTCACGAGGAAAGACAAGGCAGCTGTGAAGAATTCCTATGACAGGGTCTACGACCTTTTCCCGAGGCTTTCGGAAAGGAAGAAGCAGACTGCAGGAACACTTTCAGGCGGTGAGCAGCAGATGCTTGCGATAGGAAGGTCTCTCATGGCGGAGCCTCAGCTCCTTATGCTGGATGAGCCGTCCTTAGGGCTTGCTCCAAAGCTTGTCATGATGATTTTTGACCTGATTGTTTCAATAAACAAGCAGGGGACGACTATACTGCTGGTTGAGCAGAACGCTAACATGGCTCTCTCCATAGCGCACAGGGGATATGTGCTTGAGACGGGCAAGGTGATACTGACAGACGAGGCCAAAGCCCTTGCGACCAATGAAGCCGTAAGGCGGGCTTATCTTGGACAGGTGGAAGAATTTTAAACGGGGGTGCAGAATGAAGAAGATAATAAACAGTCCGGACAAGGTAGTTTCTGAAATGCTCGAGGGCATGGAGAAGGCGCACAAGGACCTTATGTACGTAAGGGAGCTTGAGGTGATCACAAGAAGAGAAAAGTCAGACAAGGTGGGAATTGTTTCCGGAGGCGGAAGCGGTCACGAGCCATCGCATGCAGGCTATGTAGGGAAGGGGATGCTTGATTCGGCTGTTGCGGGCAACGTATTCGCTTCACCTTCACCTGACAGGATACTGAAGGGGATCGAGGAAGCAAATTCCGGTAAGGGAGTGCTCCTTGTCATCAAGAACTACTCAGGCGACATCATGAACTTCGAGATGGCTAAGGACCTTGCCATGATGGACGGAATCGAGGTCGACAGCGTAGTTGTAAGGGATGACGTTGCTGTCCCTGACAGCACATATTCGACTGGAAGAAGGGGAATAGCAGGAACAGTATTTGTACACAAGATCGCTGGAGCGAAAGCTGAAGCGGGCGGTACCCTTCCTGAGGTAAAGGCAGCAGCTGAGAAGGCCATCTCAAGGATCAGGTCCATGGGCATGGCAATGACTCCATGTACTCTGCCTGGAGTTGGAAAGCCTGGATTCATGCTTGCTGACGACGAAGTAGAGATAGGCATGGGCATACACGGTGAGCCCGGAGTCAACAGGAGCCATATTCTTTCTGCAAAGGAGCTTGCTTCGGTACTCCTTGAAAAGATCCTTGCTGACTATGACTATTCTGGCAAGGAGGTTGCCCTCATGGTCAACGGCCTTGGAGGAACTCCTCTCATGGAGCTCTACATCCTTAACAATGAGGTGGAGAGGATCCTTTCTGAGAAGGGTATAAGGGTGCACAGGACGCTTGTTGGCAACTTTATGACTTCCCTTGAGATGTCGGGCTGCTCCCTGACTCTCATGGACCTTGATGATGAACTGAAGGAGCTGCTGGATGCGCCATGCAACACTCCGGCGCTTAAGGTGTAGATATGGGAATGACAAATAAGGATTACCTCGACTACCTGGAGAAGGTGACCAAAAAGCTCGAAGAGAACAGGGACTACGTGACTGACCTTGATGCCGCAACAGGTGACGGGGACCACTGGGTGAACATGAACATGGGATTCCAGAAGCTTGTTACAAGCCGCGAGGCTCTTGAGGCACTTAGCCTTAAGGATATGTTCAAGAAGATAGGAATGCTCATAATGTCAACGGTCGGAGGCTCTTCAGGTGTGCTGTACGGCAGTGCCTACATAAAGGCGTCACAGGCAATAGGGGAGAAGGAGGTCATAGATGTGCCTCTGCTTCACACCATACTTGAGGCGAAGCTCACTGCAATCATGGAGAGAGGGAATGCAAAGCCCGGATTCAAGACCATGATAGACCCTCTGTATACGGCGATATTAAGGATGAAGGCTGGTATGGAAGCGGGAATGGATGATGCTTCGGTCCTTTCAGAGATGAAGATAGGAGCCGTGGAAGGGATGGAAGCTACTAAAGGCATGGAGGCCGTAAAGGGAAGGGCCACCTATCAGACCAACAAGGGTGTAGGGTGCCTTGATCCCGGAGCTGTAACCATGTGCTATCAGCTGGAGCTTCTGGCAGATTGCATGAAACCTGGAAAGGACTGATTTATTTGAACCTTCTCCACATCAAGGACATTGCTAACAAATACTCCCGGGCGATCTCGACGATACTGGATATTGACGTGATCATAATCGACAGCGAGTACAACAAGATCGCCTATACCTCAAGGAATGTCAGCAACCAGTTGCCGGTGACACGTACCTCCGTCATCG
This sequence comes from Clostridiaceae bacterium UBA6110, assembly GCA_002428415.1. GTDB lineage: Bacteria > Bacillota > Clostridia > Clostridiales > Clostridiaceae > Youngiibacter. The sequence goes on along the minus strand of DIWI01000014.1, from coordinate 3,537 downwards.
GCGAGGTGCTGACTACCGGGAAGGTGCTGATCATAGAGGACAACAGGAAGTATCCCATTTGCAAAAATTGCGTGGACAGCTCGCAGTGCAAGATACAGGGGATGATATCAGTTCCCATAATGTACAATGAGAGACCGGTTGGTGCTGTCGCGCTGCTTGTCCCGAAGAACATGAAGACTGCAATCTTCGAGAAGGTCGGACCCGCAATTGACTTCCTTGAAAGCATGGCTGACCTCCTATCCTTCAGGCTTAAGAACATGGAGGACTATGCGCTGCTTGAGAAGACCAAGAGCGAGCGGGAGACGATAATCAACACTATCGAGGAGGGTCTGCTCTCCCTTGACGGAAGGAACGAGGTCTCATTCTGCAATGACCAGTTCCTAAAGTACTTCAATATTGAAGAGGATATCCTCGGGAGGAACGCAGAGGACATATTCAGGAACAGCACCATCAGCAACATGATCCTGTCGCCTAAGGACAAGATCGTGAAGAGCCTCTTCCTTGAGGATAAGGGGCAGAGCTTCAGAGGCATAGTGTCGAAGAAGAATGTTGTGGTTAACGGAGCGAAGGAGGGAACCCTCCTTTCCTTCAAGAGCCTCAGGGACAGCCACTGGAGCTATTCTTCGGTCATGGACAGGTACAAGTCGCTGAGCTTTGACAAGCTAAGGTCAAGTGACCCGTGCATGATTGAGACAATTGAAAAGGCAAAGGAATATGCCATTGACGGCTGTAACGTGCTCATAGGCAGCGAGGACGGGCTTGAGGTAATGGAGATAGCAAGGTCGATCCATAATTTCTCCGACAGGTCCAAGGAAAGGTTTGTCAGGATGGACTGCACCGGAAAGACATACACCGACCTTGAGAACGAGCTTTTCGGAACGGACAGGAATCCCCTCCTGGGGGCCCTTAACCTCGCAAACCAGGGTACGGTGCTGATGATGAACATTGAAGAGTGCCCGCTTTACCTCCAGAAGGACATACTTGATGTCATCAAGTACAGGAAGAACCCCAGGAACCAGGTCGAGCATGAGGCCACTGACATCAGGTTCATTATGCACACGTCAAAGGACCTCAGGGAGCTTTCAGTAAAGAGGATGTTCAACGACGAGCTTCATTACAGGCTCATGGAGAATGCTCTGGAGATACCGCCGCTCAGGGTGAGAAAGAAGGACCTTCCCTTCATCATAGAAGGAAGGATAAGAGAGCTTGCCATAAGGCATGGAAAGAGCGAGCTGAAGTTCTCGAAGGAGGCACTTGAAATACTTGCTGGACACACCTGGCCTGGAAACTTCAGCGAGCTTGACAAGGCACTTGAGACAATAATATTCAATGCCGAGGGCAAAACGATCGAGGAGAATGACATCATGTCCTTCGGTTTCTTCAGGGATGAAGAGAAGAGCTGCAACCTTGAGGTCATCGAGGAGCAGCTGCTCAGACAGATGGTGGCAGACAAGATGAGCAAGGAGGCAATCGCCGAGAAGATGGGCATCAGCCGGGCGACCCTCTATAGGAAGCTGAAGAAGCAGGGGCTACAGTAGACAGGCGGAAAGGAAGTGACTGGCATGACAGAGGACATCTACAAGAAGATACTCATGAAGGAGCTCATTCCTGCGCTTGGCTGCACTGAACCGATAGCCATTGCGCTGGCAGCTGCGAAGGCTAAGGAGGTCCTGGGAGGGATGCCTGATAAGGTCCTTATAAGCTGCAGCGGAAATATCGTGAAGAACGTGAAGGGTGTCACAGTGCCAAACTCCGGAGGGATGAAGGGCATAACCGCAGCTGCAGTGCTTGGTATCTGCGGTGGTGACTCCAACAAAGGGCTTCAGGTCCTGGAAGGAATCACCGACGAGGACAGGATTGAGGCTAAAAGGATATTGAGGGAGAAGGATGTCAGGATAGTACTCGTCGAGGACGAGGAGAACCTTTACCTTGCTGTAAGGCTTGAGAATGGGGATGGCAGCTCCATGGTCGAGATCAAGTACGACCATACAAGGTTCTACAGCATTGAGAAGGATGGAAGGAAGCTCTATGAATGCGATGCAGTGAAGGAAGCTTCTGAAGATAATGACAAGTCCTGCCTGTCCCTTAAAAGCATAATCGAATATGCAGACAGAGTGGACCTAGTCGAGAACTGGGACCTGGTTCAGGTGCTTGAAAGGCAGATCGACTATAACTCTGCCATAGCTGATGAGGGTCTCTTAAGAAGATACGGCGCAGAGGTAGGTAAGACCATAATGGAAAGCGGTGATCCCAAGGACCCGCGCACAAGAAGCAAGGCAAGGGCAGCTGCAGGCTCAGATGCAAGGATGGGGGGCTCAAGCCTGCCTGTAGTCATAAATTCAGGCAGCGGTAACCAGGGAATCACAGTATCAATACCTGTAATTGAGTTCGCAAGGTCCATGGAAGTTCCGATGGATAAGCTGTACAGGGCGCTTATAGTATCCAACCTGATGGCTATACATCAGAAGAAGTACATCGGCAAGCTCTCAGCCTTCTGCGGGGTAGTGAGCGCATCAGCTGCGGCAGGCAGCGGTGTAGGCTACCTCCTGGACTACGATTACGAGACCATATCCAATATCGTGACAAACACCATCGCAACCACCGGGGGGATGGTGTGCGATGGGGCGAAGCCTTCCTGCGCATCCAAGATAGCCATGGCACTTGACAATATGATCATGGCGATCAACATGAGCAAGGAAGGAAGGACCTTCCACCAGGGCGAAGGCCTTGTAGGATCGGATGTCGAGGAGACTGTCAGGAACATCGGCAGGATGGCNNTGAAGAACACCGATACCGAGATACTCAACATAATGATCGAGAACTGAGATACTGATGAGGGCTCCAGGCTATTTTGCCTGGAGCTTTCCTGTTCTGGATTGATACCATCCCCAGCGGTCCTGCAGGGNNACTTTTGCCATGTAAATTTGGTTATTCTCCGTTCTGTCGGCATATCAAAAATATACCAGATCAGCATTTAACATTCAGTAATGTATGGAAATTCGAATAAGGCTAATGGGTTGAAAGGAATATATGCAGGTTGTCTGGGAATATTTTCAGGACAGCATAAAAGCTGTGTTGTACTCATTGACGCAGGATATCAATGGAATATAATTGTGGGTGAGTGAATTAAAATCACAAAATACTGAATCGAGGTGAAACAAGTGGAAGCCGACAGTAGCATGGGTGCATTGGATGAACCAGAGGGGCCTGATTTTGATTTCATCACATCTGGAGTGAGAAATAATAATAAGCGAACTGCATCTGATTACATGATGGCTGACGCTTATTCATTTTCCAGTATGAAGCATTGAAAATCAAATGAGTTTCAGGTTAATCCATGCACCGCCATATTAAGGGGGGCAAAGGATGGAATTGAAGAAGATGCTGCTGAATGTGATTTCAGACAGCGACAGGACTCAGCTTGAAGAGATCTTTGAAGAAAATTATGCGATAGACATTGCGGATGCCATGTCTGAGCTCAGCGACGGTGAACTCAGGTCACTGATTAACCTTTTGAACCTCTCATGACTGAAGTCA
>DIWI01000094.1 GCA_002428415.1 Clostridiaceae bacterium UBA6110 | reverse complement strand
GGAGCTCGGACTTTCCTCTCCTGACAATGTCAGCAGCGACTGTCTGGCTTACTCGCTTTGTCATGATAGCAGATAAAATCATTTTTGTCCAGTGAATATGGTGTAAGGATCCTTCTCGGTTTCACTGAAGAAGATGGGTACGTTCTTTTTCGCTGTAATTTCTGATGACAGCTCCTTCATGATAAGGTTGAATACCGCCCTCTCCGAAGCAAAATGCCCTGGATCTACAACGCAGACGTCCATCTCCTCAAGCTCCAGCACTTCATGGTAGCTGGTATCTCCTGTTAGGATGCAATCCGCCCTCATATCTATGGCCTGTTTGAAAAAGCTCTGGCCGCTGCCGTTAATGATTGCGATCCTCTTCAGTTTCTTGTTAAGCCTTCCCGAAAATCTTATGTTATCCGTACCAAGAATTTCAGCCGTCTTTTTCAGGAAGCCTTCAAGCGTAAGGATGCTTCTCACATACACCAGTCTTCCGATGCCACTGTCGTAGTCGAACTCGCATTGCTCCATGATGTCCACTTCCTTGAATCCGAACATTCTGACCAACCTGTCGTTCATACCGTTCTTAACAGAATCCAGGTTAGTATGGGCAGAGTATACGCTTATCCCGTGCTTGATAAGGTCAATTACCTTCTTTCCCTGCACAGTTCCTGTTGTAATGCTGGATGGTTTGTTGAACATCATAGGGTGATGGGAAATTATCAGGTTCGCTCCCTTTTCACGGGCTTCCTCTATCACCTTCAATGTGGTATCCAACGAAAACAGGATACCTTTTACCTCCGCAGCCTCATCGCCAACCATCAGACCTACGTTGTCGTAACCTTCCCTGTACAGGATAGGAGCATGGGATTCCATGATTCCAATGACATCTTTGACAGTCAAAGCCATTTCTCAATCTCCTTCAACTTGAATATTTTTTCTTCCAGAGCTGTTTTTTTCGCCCTTGCGTTGTCCGAATTCAAATCTAGCTTTAATATTATGTTTTCTGCCTCTCTAAGCTTCTCCCCGATAAATCCGGATAGAAGCGGATGTCCATTCTTTAGAAGATAAGGGCTTACCTCATATCCCAGAGGAGCCTCGATCTGTTCAGATATCTTCCCTGTATGCCTGACCATGATATATTCGTAGTATCTTCCGTCATCTTCTTTGACCAGATCCTCTGAAATTATCTCGTAAGGTCCGGTATACAGATATTCCCGTATCACCTCAGGGTTCTGAGCCGGTTGGATGATCAGGAAACTCAGAGTTCTTACCACATCCATTGAATCAATGAGGATATCCTTAACAAGGTTTCCGCCCATCCCGGCAATGACCGCACCTTCCACCTCATGAGGCATTATTGTTGTCAGTCCGCTTCCCATAGCTATACTTATCCTGTCAGAGAGCCCTTCCTCAAGGATATTCATTTCAGCTATCTTCAAGGGTCCCTTTCTGACATCGGAAGCAACGGCTCTTTCAGCTTTCCCGGCTTTAATTACACCTATTGGCACATAGCCATGGTCAGTGCCCACATCAACCATTGAAGCGCACTTAGGCACCATTTCTATGAGCCTCATTATTCTCCTGCTTATATCCATATATATCCTCGCATTGTGACTTTGACTATATTTTACCATACCAGAAGAGGAATTAGCACATTTACCATTAAAACCATTATCGCAAGCGTCATCGCCAGAGGGGCATAAAGAAGCCTGTAATAGTAAATTGTGTCGATCTTCATATAATACCTGGAGATGGCTGCAGCGGCAGCCAGTATTACAGCATTAATCGCGCAGAACAAAATATGGTCCCTGAGATAAGCTTCTGTCGGCATGAATGATGCACGGGCTCCCCCGGAAAAAATCTCCGATACGTAAGGTGGAAGAAATCCGGCACTTCGTGCCAGAAATGGCAGAGCCGCAGCCAAAGCTAAGACTATGCTTACATACCTTAGCAGCAGACGGAACCGCCTTTCGCTCCACGCATGGTCAGCATTGCTGCTGTACTCCAGCTTTTCTACAAGCGGCACCTTCAGGTCATCCATATGCGCAGAGAATGCCAGTGGCGCTTCAGGAGAGATACCGAATATGCCGAAGTCCGTACCGATATAAATGGAGCTTTTGGAGTTTGTAATATACATCTTGACGTTTCCTACTCCATCAACGAAGGAGGACCCGATGTAGTATTTGCGGACAATATAGCCGATACGAAAAACATGTACATTTCTAGCAAAATGTAGACATTAATACTATGGTGCGACTTGTATCTTCCGATTTTCGTCCTGCACCTTCCTGCTTCTTCCTATCCGATTTTGCCATAAGCTACTCTCGTTTGATATGACAGTCCACAGGCTTTAATTCCGTAGTATCGTTACGTACATATTCAAAGGTCAGTTTGGGTTAGACTCTTTGAATCTGGTAATTTGCCAAATTGATACTGGCGTTCAGGTCTCTGTCAATCCTTAAGCCACAACTGCAGACATACAATCTGTCCTTAAGCTTCAGGTCTGATTTGATTTGACCACAACAAGAGCACTTTTTTGATGAAGGATACCACTTGTCAGCCTCTACAAACTCAATTTCGTACTTTTTGCATTTGTACTTCATCTGTCTTTTGAATTCATATAAGCCCTGACTTGCTATTGCTTTTGACAAGTGCCTGTTCTTCATCATGCCTTTCACATTCAGAGTTTCCATGACTATGCGAGATGGCTTGGTTTTCACTATCTCACTGGAGCTCTGGTGCAAATGGTTCGTGCGAATATCACTGATAGCTTTATGCAATTTACGAATTATCTGGTTTTGCTTTTGGATATTCTTCATATCCTCCATGGGAGCTTTGTAGGTCGGTTTCCCGTTCTTGTCTCTCTTCCCGATGTTTGCTTCAATCTTCCGGCTGAGCTTTCGCTGACAACGCCTGAGCTTCTTTTCAAGCTGCTTCACACGATTGCTCTTGTTGATGTTCCTCTTTCTGGCTCCATCAGAGCAAACCGCAAGTTCCCTGATACCGACATCTATGCCTAAACTTACACCGGTCAGTATAGCTTCCTCAAACACCTCCTCATATCCAACGGACAGGAACCAGTTCCTTCCGTCATATGAGATGCGGGGGTTTGAATACTTCTGACTATCCTTTAGTTCAGGCAATGGCTGACAAGTCTTTACATTACCGATCCTTTCCCCTCTGAAACCATTCCTAGTTCTTTTTAGACTTTCGTAATTCACATAAAAGCTGATTTTGCTTCTTCGCCTGCTTTTGAATCTTGGTCTCCCCGCCACTCCATCAAACCATCTTTTCCTAGCTGCATCTGCATCCTTTACAGCCTGCTTCATCACATTGCTCCCTACTTCACCTAGCCATGGATGAGAAGTCTTCTTAAGCACATTGTTGATATGCTTCCTGACTTCAGTCTCTTTTATGGTTTTTGTGGACTGTTTGCCTTCAAGGTATTCACTATAATGCCTTTCGCTTTCTGACAAAAAGTAGTTATAGGACCATCTTGCAACTCCTGCGGATTTCCAAAACAATGCTTCCTGTTCCTTGTCCGGTTTAAGCCTTATCCTCATTGCAACTAACATCATTCACCTCAGAGAGGCAGGAAGGAAGGATTCAGACTGACCGCACCAATACACTTTGGCATAATTACCATTGGACATTAATTCCACTGTACTCACCCCTTTTGCATATGCTAATTATATTTTATCATATACACAGGGCTATTCTACATTTCCTTAGATTTTTATATGTTTTTCTCATTCACCACAGGACGCAACCCCTGTGGCAGTCTTACCCTCACGGGCAGACCTCTCATGCTTTCACATGAGCGTAGACTATATCTTCATCTTGATTCATTTCAAGATGCGGTATTTTTCTTCCACCATTGGCTTGTGGCTTTACTCTCCCTCAAGGAGATAGTCGTTGAAGGTCTTCCATATCGCATCTGCGACTTAGGACTTTCCCTGCTAAACATCCATTGTCTTCAGCACTTAGCGCCCAATGGTTCCTGTGTGTCATGATTATCCGTTCACAGGCCCTGTATTGGATTTTATCTCAGCTTATGCCATCCTTACTGTTTTTTCCGCTTTCACACCGTTCCATCTGCCGTTTCCGGCTCCGTTTTGGTCGTAAGGCTTTAGGAGTTCAAAGCATTTAACACCGAGTACGCATCACTCACATGATACGCAGGGCTTCCTGTAATAAATCTTATCATGCACAGATTTGTGCAGATTTTTTTAAATTTATCGTAACAGTTTTGTTACCCATCAGGCCAGTCTTGCTTATCAGAGTTATCCTTCTTGTGTATCCTCTGATGCATTCGGCTGGAATCACCTCATGGATCAGCCCGAATAATCCTTCAATATGGAGTGTGTCGCCAGTAAGCCTGTACTGCAGCGTCCTTATGAGGGCCACATAATATGTGCCTATCATGGCGGATACAAGCATCAGCATAGCAAAAACTGTCTTAAGGACAGCAACCTGTGCTATGTTGAAGAGAACGGAAAAAATCGCCAATGCGGCGATCGAGATAACAAGCATAGAATCTCCCATACTGCTGTTTTCAGCTTTGTATATCATGAGATAGTCCTCCTTTCTCCACATATTCATTATACAATGAAAAAAGACGGTGAAGCACACGAAATGCTTCACCGCCCATTTCAATCGAGATAATCCTTGAGCTTTTTGCTTCTTGAAGGATGTCTGAGCTTTCTCAGCGCTTTTGCTTCAATCTGCCTGATTCTTTCCCTGGTGACATTGAACTCCTTGCCGACTTCCTCAAGAGTCCTTGCCCTTCCATCGTCAAGGCCGAACCTGAGTCTCAGGACCTTCTCTTCCCGTGGAGTCAGGGTATCGAGGACGCTTATGAGCTGTTCCTTCAGCATCGTGAACGCTGCGGCTTCAGCCGGTGCAAGAGCATCGTCATCTGGAATGAAGTCTCCAAGATGGCTGTCCTCTTCCTCTCCTATCGGAGTCTCAAGGGATACAGGCTCCTGGGCGATCTTCATGATCTCCCTTACCTTTTCAGGCGGCATCTCCATCTGCTCTGCAATTTCTTCAGGCTGCGGTGCTCTTCCGAGCTCCTGCAGCAGCTGTCTCTCTATCCTTATCAACTTGTTTATTGTCTCAACCATATGGACCGGTATTCTTATGGTCCTTGCCTGGTCGGCAATAGCCCTGGTTATAGCCTGTCTTATCCACCAGGTTGCATAGGTCGAGAACTTGAAGCCTTTTGTGAAGTCGAATTTTTCGACTGCCTTGATAAGGCCAAGGTTTCCTTCCTGAATCAGGTCGAGGAAAAGCATTCCTCTTCCCACGTACCTCTTCGCAATTGATACGACTAGTCGCAGGTTGGCTTCAGCAAGCTGTTTCTTCGCCTGCTCGTCTCCCTGCTCAATCCTCTTGGCAAGCTCAACCTCCTGCTCTGATGACAGAAGAGGCACCTTTCCGATCTCCTTGAGATACATCCTTACAGGATCGTCTATCGCTATTCCTTCAGGGACGGTAAGGTCCACCTCGGTCTCTTCAGCATCTGCATCGGAGATATCTCCCATGATCTCTATGCTGAATCCCTCGAGCGTCTCATAAATCTTGTCGATCTGTTCAGGATTCAGGTCGATCTCCTGAAGCTCGTCAAGAACTTCCTTCTCGGTAAGCGTACCTGACTTTCTTCCTCTTTCGATAAGCCTTCTTACAATTACAAGCTGGCTTTCCCTTTCAGTGAGCTTTGGCTGAACCACTTTATCCTCAGTGATTTCGACGGACTCCATGTTGATTTCAAGAGAAGAACCCTGTTCCTCTTTGCTTTCCTCGTTAGCCGCCTTTGCTGCCTTTGTAGATTTTGACGATTTTACTGTCCTTGTTGGTTTTTTCTTATCTGATTCTGCCATGCCGCTACCTCCCTGAAGCCTTCTGCAACTCGATTAGTTCCTTTGCGAGTTCCAGCGACTCCTTCAATAATCCTTTTTCTTCAAGTTCCTTGATTTTCTTTTGCATTGCCCTTTTCTTCGATTCAATTTCATAATGTCTTATTGTCTTAAGGTAATCCTCGGCAAGCACTTCCTTGTCTATATCCGAAGGTACCTCAACCTGACTCTTTATTATTGCCCATTCCTTGCTTGATTCAACATCGGTGCAGCCTGATTCGACATGCTTCCAGATTCCTTCTCTTGGTCCCTTATAACCTTCTACAAGCGACCAGATGAGTTTGTGGCTTTGAAGCACCATATCACCTTCAGTCAGCCTTTCACGAAGTATCAGGTCTCCCTCGGCCAGCAGCCTCAGAAGGTTCCTTTCAGCCTTGACATGGGCCTGTTCAATGAATGATTGCATCTCATGGCCCGGAGCAGCCTCTGACTGTTCCCTGCCCTTGTTTCCTTTTAGCATGTCCATGAGGGCATTCTCTGATATACCCGAATCTTCACTGACCTTCCTGATGTATACATCCTTTTCAATGGGATCAAGCTCTTTAAGTATTTCCGTGGCTCTTCTGGCATACGCGATCCTGTCCTCTTCCTTCGACATGCTGAGATTGCCTTTTGCATTCTCAAGCCTGTAATCTATCAGAGGCAGCGCATCCGCTGCAATGTTCCGGAATCCCGCTTCGCCATGCTTCCTTACATAATCATCCGGGTCCTTTCCATCAGGTACCCTTATGACCTTCACGTCAAAACCCTCTTCCCTTAAAATCTCAAGTCCCCTGAGCGTCGCAGCCTGACCGGCCGTATCCGCATCATACGAGATAAGTATCTCCTCACAATATCTCCTCAGAAGCTTTGCCTGCACCTTTGTAAGTGCAGTTCCGAGTGACGCCACCACATTGGTTATTCCAGCCTGGTGCAGGCTGATGAGGTCCATATACCCTTCGACAATTATGTACTGTCTTTCCTTGCCTGCTTTCAGAGCGAAATTAAGCCCGTAAAGGTTCGTACCCTTATGGAAAATAGGTGTCTCAGGCGAATTCAGATACTTGGGTTTTGAATCATCAAGAACCCTGCCTCCAAATCCGATTACGCGTCCTCTGGCATCGAAAACAGGAAACATCAGTCTGTTCCTGAAGCGGTCATAGACCCTTCCCTCCTTGCTCTTCAAGGCAAGGCCGTTTTCAACTATGTCATCAGGCTTGAAATTCATAGCCTTCAGGTATTTGAGGAGCGAATCCCAGGAATCCTGTGAAAAGCCAAGGCCGAAATGCCTTATGGTCTTCTCCGAAATCCCTCTTCTGTAGAGGTACTCCCTTACATTCTTGTTGAGGGTAAGGTTTCTGAAATAGAACCTGGCTGCTTCTGTATTCATCCTGTAGAAGACTTCCCTCTTCTCCGTCTCATTCTTTCTGCCTTCATCCTCGCCGATATCGATATTCGCACGGTCTGCGAGGTATTTCAAGGCTTCATGAAAGGGAAGGTTTCTGGTCTTCATAACAAATGTTATTACATTTCCGCCCTCACCGCAGCCAAAGCACTTATAAAACTGCTTGTCTGAGGACACATTGAAGGACGGAGTCTTCTCACTATGGAACGGGCAGAGTCCTGTCCAGCTCCTGCCAGCTCTCTTGAGCTTTACTCTCTCTGAGATGACATCAACTATGTCGTTGGATTCCTTCACTTTTTCTATGATATCCTCTGAAAATGCCACTGGTTTTACCACCTCAAAAAGTCGTAACAAAATTGAATTATATCATACCTGCTAGAAGAATACAAACTTCGGAACATAAATCCTGTTGAAGGATGCAATGGCATAATCATCCGTCATTCCTGCCAAAAAGTCAGCAACTGCTCTCGTCACTCCCTCTTCTTCTGCAATCTTCCTGTATAGCTCAGGCATATCCTCCACCTTTTCCTCGTAATGGTCGAAAAGCCTGTGCAGGACGAACTTCGCTTTGTCCCTTTCAGCCCTTAGCTGCTCACCCGTATAGATATCACGGAACATGAAATCCCTGAGACCTGACATCGCCTTGCCTATGTCCTCCGAAAGCGATACCCTTTTCTCTCCATTGGCAAGATTCGCTTTGGTCGTTTCAACGATATCCCGGACCAGAGTATCTATCCTCCTGGAGTGAGTCTCTCCAAGCACGTCCGTGAATTCCCCCGGTATCATATCAGTACTCAGGATCCCAGCCCGTATTGAATCATCGATGTCATGGTTAACATAGGCTATCTTGTCTGAATACCTTGCAATCTGACCTTCGATCGTCGAGGCTGAATCCGTTGCATCAGAGAATCCGCTGTGGTGAAGCACTCCATCCAGCACTTCCCATGTAAGGTTGAGACCAGCACCGTCCTTCTCAAGTTTCTTAAGCACCCTGATCGACTGCTCATTATGCCTGAATGCACCAAGCCTTTCCTCCAGCACCTCTTCGCCATTATGGGCAAAGGCCACATGTCCGATGTCATGCCCAAGAGTTATTGCCTCGATAAGGTCTTCATTTACTGACAGTCCCCGGCCGATGGTCCTTGCTATCTGAGAAACTTCAAGGGTGTGTGTCAGCCTTGTCCTGTAATGGTCTCCGGAGGTCCTTATGTATACCTGTGTCTTGTGCTTAAGCCTTCTGAAGGATTTGGAATGGATTATCCGGTCCCTGTCATGCATGAAGCAGGTCCTGTAGGTGTCCGGCTCCTCATACCTTTCCCTCCCTCTCGAGTCTCTTGAAAAAAAGGCTTCCCTGATGAATACCTTGTCTTCGTTTGACTCGATCATTTCCCTGATGTTCATGGAAAACACCTCCGTATTATTGATTATTCCACACAGATTCATTTAATCCTTTATTTGCTGCTCCAATTATTCAAATGTTATGAAGAATTGTGTATATTGTACAGAATTCTCTGCTATAGACACATAAAACAAGGGCCCTAAAGTATTGTGCTGAAATCGGGATGAAAAAAAACATCTCCGGTCCGATGAATCGTTCCGGAGACTCGCAATTTAACCTGTCAAAGGTTTGCTGATATGAAAATTATGGCTGCCAGAGCAAGAATTACAATTGTTGCTATTACCCGTATCCTTTTGACCTTTTCCGGATCGAGAGGTTTATAGGAATAGCTCTCAAGCTCGCCATGGCAGAATGGGCATTCAGTCATGTGGTCAAGTACGTCCTTGCCGCAATGTGGACACTTTGTGATGTGCCTTTTGAATTTTGACATGTCCTTTTCACTCATTTGATTACCTTAGCCAGATCATGGTCGAGAAAAGTACGAACAGGAAAAATGCAAGTATGAAAACAAGGGCAATGGCAAGGCCTGCAAGCGTGGCGTACTTCATCATGCGAAAGGTTTCCCTTGGATCAGTCGAAGAGCCGTCTCCCACAAAAACATCCTGCTTCTTTTTTTTCTTCTCATACCATGGCGCACCATCAAAATTCATATCGGCAACAACTCTGCCGTCATCCTCGAATGATCTGTCCTTCTTCATTTTTTAACTCCTGTATATAGGTGGCAGGCTACATGATGACCCTCTTCGATCATCAGCATCTCAGGAACTACAGTCTTGCATACCTCCATGCAGTACCTGCATCTTGTATGGAACTTGCAGCCTGATGGCGGATTAGCCGGAGAAGGGATGCTGCCCTCAAGTATTATCCTCTCAGTCTTCACATCAGGATCCGGTATGGGGATCGCACTGAAGAGCGCAGAGGTATAAGGATGCAGCGGGTTTTTGAAAATGGAATCCTTGTCCGCATACTCTACCAGATTTCCAAGGTACATTACTCCTACCGTGTCTGAAATATGCTCGACAACCGAAAGGTCGTGAGATATAAACAGGTAGGTGAGCTTGTACTTGTCCTGAAGATCGTTCAGAAGGTTTATTATCTGCGCCTGTATTGAAACATCCAGTGCCGATACCGGCTCATCGCAGACTATGAATTCCGGGTTGAGTGCGAGAGCTCTGGCAATGCAGATCCTCTGCCTCTGTCCGCCTGAAAACTCATGCGGATATCTGTCCTTGTGGTAAACCTGGAGTCCGCAGTCGAGCATGATCTGCGAAATGTAATCATCGAACTGGTCCTCAGGTACGAGCTTTTTCTCCCTGACAGCCTCTCCGATTATTTCGCCGACTGGCATCCTTGGAGAAAGGCTCGAATATGGATCCTGGAAAATTATCTGGATCCTTGGCCTCATGGCTCTCAGGTCCTTCTTGCTCAGGGCATGGATATCGATCCCGTCGAACTTGACTGATCCGCTTGTTATCTCATTGAGCCTTAGTATCGTCTTTCCGATCGTCGTCTTGCCACAGCCGGATTCTCCGACCAGGCCCATCGTAGTGCCTCGTTTTATGCTGAAGCTGACGTCATCCACCGCTTTGACATATCCCTTGACCTTTGAGAACATTCCACCGGAAATCGGGAAGTACTTCTTAAGGTTCTTTACTTCTAAGAGGATGTCTTCATCCGTCTGCTCAACTGTTTTCCTAATTGCTTCAGACATCTTGACCCTCCTTCCCGTTCATGTAATGGTAGCAGGCTACCTTATGGGTATCCGAGATTGAAAAAGTCGGAGGATAGGCTCCATTGCATGCTTCGAACGCCCTGTTGCATCTGTCCTTGAAATAACAGTAATTCGGCATGTTTACAGGATTCGGAACCGATCCTGGTATGCTGTAAAGCCTTTCAACCCTTCTGTTGCTGCTCGGTTTGCTTTGCATGAGACCGACCGTATACGGGTGAAGAGGATTATGGAAAATCTCATCCGCTGTGCCCTTCTCGACTACCCTGCCGGCATACATTACGACCACATAGTCCGCCATCTCCGCTATTACACCAAGGTCGTGGGTTATAAGCATTATGCTGCTGTTTATCTTGTCCTTGAGCTGTCTCAGAAGGTCCATTATCTGTGCCTGTATGGTTACATCCAGGGCTGTTGTAGGCTCATCAGCGATTATGAGCTTAGGTGTGCAGGCAAGTGCCATGGCTATCATGGCCCTCTGTCTCATACCGCCTGAAAGCTCATGTGGATACATCTCATAGACGCCTTCGGCGTTGGCGATCCCGACCATTATTATCATCTCAATGGTCCTTGCCTTAACCTCTTCCTTGGTCATGCCCTCATTGTGAAGCTCAATGACCTCATCAATCTGCATACCTACCTTGAATACAGGATTAAGGCTTGTCATAGGCTCCTGGAAAATCATGGAGATTTCGTTCCCTCTGATCTTCTGCATGTGCTCAGTCGGAGTCTTGGCAATATCGTAAGCGAAGTCATCTGTATTGAACCTTATCTCACCCTTTACAATCTGCCCCTGCGGCCTCTGGACCAGCTGCATTATGGACAGGGCAGTGACTGATTTACCGCAGCCTGACTCTCCAACCACGCCAACTGTCTTTCCCTTTGGTACCTCGAAGGATACACCGTCAACAGCCTTCACAGTTCCGATGTCCGTAAAGAAGTATGTATTGAGGTCTTCGATCTCAAGTACGTTCTCAGGGTTCTTCATTTTTGTCTTGTATTCAGACTCCGGAACATCCTCGCGGTTTCTAAGCCTTTCAAATTCATCAGTCACCCTGCGGTTTTCCTTTGAAATCATCCTGAGCTCTTTTGCTGATATATAGTTGATGTTCTTTATCGAGGAGTTCTTGTTGCCTTTTTTTAGAAGCTTATTGAAAAAGCCTTTTTTATCTTCCATTGTCTACCTACCGTTTCATCTTTGGGTCGAAGGCATCACGTAGCCCGTCACCCACGAAATTGAATCCCAGCACAGTCAGGAGTATGAGCGTTCCAGCCGGAATCCAGACGAACCAGAAGTTCGTCATCTCATATGCTGTAGATACGCCGCTTATTATGTTTCCCCATGAAGCAAGAGGGAACTTAACTCCGAGGCCGAGGAAGCTCAGCGTTGATTCATAGAGTATTACACCGCCAAGTCCCATGGTTGCAAATACTATAAGCTGCGGTATGACATTCGGTACCAGGTGCTTGAATATCCTTCTGGAAACTGAGATTCCGGTCGCCTCTGCAGCTACCATGAATTCCTGCTCTCTTAGGGAAAGTATCTGCCCCCTGACCATACGTGCAATTCCCGGCCAGCTCATTACTCCAAGTATGAACATCAGATAGTATATTCTGAGCTGAGGATCGACTTCAAGCGCATCCATTACCGATCCGAGTATTATAAGTAGCGGCATGAAAGGGATGCAGTTGAACACATCGACAATACGCATGATGAGCATATCTATCCACTTGCCGAAGTAGCCTGCTATGCCTCCCATGATCACACCAAGTATAGACTCGAGAAGTACTACTATAAAGCCTATGGTTAGGGATATCCTTCCTCCGTACATAAGTCTTGTTATGACGTCCATTCCATGCTTGTCGGTGCCAAGCCAGTGAGCCTTCGACGGAGCTTCGTGTATGGATATGAGGTGAGTCAGAGTATCAGCCTTAACAGTATAGACATTGTTAAGTCTTGATACAGCATACTCGACGTCAGTGCCAGCGGCATCCTTGAACATGAAGGTTGTCTTGCCTTCAGTAATGGTGTCACTTAAACGCCTCTTGAAGTCAATGCTCAGGAAAATGTCAGGCGACTTTGGCTGTATCGCGAGCTTTGAGAAAAGTGCATACTCTTCCCTGCCTGAGGCTGTCTTGGTATAAATGACTGCCCTGTTGTCCTCCTCCTCGATCTCAAACTCCTGTCCGCCAACTGTGAATACGCTTGTAGTCTCATCTGTCACTGCCTTCTCGACAGCATATGCGAACTCATAGCTTATCTTGGTTGACTGGACTGCAGGGTCGATGATGAATTTGGATTCTATAGCAGCGTCTCCAGATTTGCCAAGAACATATTCCCTGCCGCTCTGGACTATCGTATAGAGATCGCCTTCTGCGGTGAACTGAGTAACTCCGCCGGTAATCGCTTCAGTGGCTGCCGCTTTGACAGCATCGGACAATATCGCTCCATCAACAGGATTGATAGCCACCACTCCCCTGAAGTTGGTTATCTTTGCAACCGGATCTGACGTTACTATCCTGTAGAACTCATTCCCTTCCTGAACAATATGGTACTCCATATCCCCGGAGGTGAATGTGGTTTTGCCGCTGTTCCTTGCCAGGATGAACTTCGAGTGGGCTACTCCGCTGTAATTCATTCCATCCGCAACAGTATATCTGTAATCATCATTTTGCGTGATGCTTGCATATTCCTTGGACATGGTTCCAACATACTTGAAGACTTCTGTTTCACCGTATGGGGAAATGATCCCTCCCAGGAACGAGAAGAGGAACATGAAGGCTATTATAACAAAGCCTATTATTGCAAGCCTGTTCCTGAGAAATCTTTTTATGACAAGCATCCCAGGGGACAGCACCTTAACCCTCTGTTCGTCGCCTAGTTCATGCGATGAGCTGAGATGTTCCTTGAGAGCTTCCTCGCTCTCATCATGATCTTCAAACTGGTCTTGATTTTTCATTTTATTATCTGGCATAGCCTACCTCCACCTTCATCAACTGATCCTGACACGAGGATCTACCACAGCATAAAGTATGTCCGCTATCAAAGTTCCCAGCAAAGTAAGCACGGCCATGAACACCATGTAGAACATAGTGAACGGTATGTCGCCGCTTACCATCGCGGTATAAGCAGTATATCCAATGCCCGGTATCTGGAATAGGGTTTCAGTGATAAGCGCTCCGGCAAAAAGGCCAGGGAGCGAACCTCCCAGAATAGTAACAATAGGGATGAGAGTATTTCTGAAGGCATGGAAATTAATGACCCTCTTTTCAGAAAGTCCCTTAGCTCTTGCAGTACGAATGAAATCAGAGTTCAATACCTCAAGCATGTTCGTCCTTGTATATCTCATGAGGCTTCCTATTCCAATTATTGTAAGGGTCATTATAGGCAGAACGAAATGCCTTGCGACATCAAAGAACTGTCCGAATGCATCGAGCTGCATATAATTCCTTCCTACCTTACCGTATAGGTCAAACCAGCCGAGCCAGACTGAAAATATCAGCTTCAGCACGGTAGCAAAGAAGAAGGTTGGCAGAGAAATTCCAAGGAGAGCGACTACAGTTATGGTATAGTCAGCCCTGCTGTACTGCTTCCTGGCCGCAAGGATTCCAAGCGGTATGGCAATTATGACCTGAAGCACGAAAGCAATTGACCCCAGTATGAAGGAATCCCATATTACAGAAGCGAACTTCTGGGTAACAGGAACATTAAAGGCCCATGAGTCGCCAAAGTTACCCCTTACAGCATTGGACACCCATTTGAAGAATCCCGGTACGATTCCAATATCAAGGCCATACGATTCCTGAAGCTGCTTCAGCCATTCCGTGTAGCTCTTTGCACCCGGTCTCATTGACAGCATCCTCGCCTGTGATTCGACGTAGGATGTAGGGATGCTTCGCATTATTGCATATATTATCATCGATACGAAAAATAATAGTACTGCAGATATCAAAAGTCTTTTCAGAACGTATTTTCGCATTTTACCCCTCTTTTTATACCTATAGTGTGGCCTCAGTTTCAAATCAGCCATCACATCCGTTTTGGCAGAAGAGTCTGAAGATGAGATGAGCCCACATAAGTGGGCTCATACATCCAATGGCCTGTTTGTTATTTCATCTGAAGAAGCTCGAGGTCATTCATCCAACCCCAGTACGTTGTTATATCAGGAGTAACAGTCTCCATCTTGATTCTCTCAGGGCTGAATATGACCAGGTTCTGTCTCTGGTAGTTCGGGACTTCTACGCCCCAGTCAAGTATTATGTCAAGAGCAGTCTTGTATGTAGCTTTTCTGAAGGCCTGGTCAGGACTCTGCCTAGCCTCGATTATAAGCTCATCAAGTTCTGTGTCTGCTATGTTGTAGCTGTTGCTGTCAGTTCCACCAAGGCCCTTGCCATTCTTGCTGTAATATACCTGGTACATGTCAGGATCTATTGTTGACTGCCATGCAGCTGTCCACATCTCGTGCGTGTTCGCATCGAGAGTATCCCAAAGTACGTTAGCATCAGCAGGGTCATTGATAGTAAGAGTTATACCAATCTTCTCAAGTGCTGCCTTAGTATCTGCAAGTATCGCGAATGCTGGATGCTCACCTGTTCCGTCTCCAGGTACTATGACTTCGTACTCAAGGCTTGCACCTTCAGGTGCCTTTGTGAACTTTCCGCTTGCATCGTCATAGGTATATCCTGCTGCCTTGAAGAAGCCCTTTGCTGCTTCGAGAGCTGCCGCATACTTTGCATCAGCGACCATGTTCTCAGTATATATAGCCTTTCCATCAACATCCTTGGAATATGCTACAGAATAGTCAGGATCTGATTTCTGCGGTGCCGCCCATGATGTGTTGGAAATCGGGTAATTGATTACCGCAGCAGCATCTCCATAGTAGCTGTCTATTGCAACATCCCTGTAAACGGCAAATACTGTCGCAAAGCCCTTTCTAAGGTTTTTGCTTGCTTCAGATCCAGGCTCTCCCTTGACATTGACTGTCTTGGAGTTGATACCGATGTATCCATAACCCAGATTGTCGACTGAGACTGCAGCTATCTTGTCACCTACTGCTTCCTTGTTGGAATTGTAGGATTTGAGCTCTTCGAACTTAGCCTTGGATCCTGATGGATTTCCGGCATCTACTACTCCAGTTCCAACTCCGGCAATCATTTCTCCATCTGTAGTTTCCTTCAGTTGGATGTACTTTGTCTTCGGAACGCCCTTGAAGTAGTTTTCATTTGCTTCGTAATAAACTACCTTGTCCTTGTACTCTACGAACTTGTAAGGACCTGCTCCCATTGGAGTCGTTGTCTTAGCCTCTACAGCTGCGAGGTCGCCTCTGGTGAAACCGAACTTATTGTTAGCGTAGTCGTACATTGCTTCGCTTCCATAGTAATGCATTGGAGCTACCTGGATACCGCAGATGCTGTATACTGCAGGTGCCTCAAAGCCCTTTACCTTGACTTCTACTTCTGTCTGGCTGAGCTTCTTGATTCCTTCTATGTTCGGAACTTCCTTACCGTCAGCCTTGGCAAGCTTTTCCTTGAGAACCATCTTGCTTACTTCGCCTTCGATGTCAGCTTTGAAATAACCTTCGCTTCCGCCATAGTTATTTCCGAGAGTCTTCCAGTCTGGTCCGTACTGAGCGATTACATCCTCGAGTACCTTCGCCTCATCGGCAACCTTTGTCGAGTCATATGCTTCATCTTTTCCATAGAAATATGCGAAAAGGTCCTTTACGACCGGATATTTGTCAACATATGACTTGTAGTTAGGGTCAGTCATTATGCTCTTTACCCAGTCAAGCTCATCAGTCAGAACGCCCTTTACGAAATCGGTCATGAATGCCTTCATTTCGTCCGTAGGGTTCTCGAGTGCTGCAGCAAGCTCTGCAGGAGTAACTGCAAGCTCTTCAGCCTTTGAGTTGTTCTCCCTGTAGTTGACCATTCCTATTATAGGATAGGAATAGATAGTTGATGATCCTGTGTAGGTAGGGTCCGACAATACATAGAAGTTGAATATTATGTCGTCGGCATCCATTACATGGCCATCGCTGAACTTTATGTCGTTCCTGATCTTCATGTAGTAGGTTGTTATGTCTGCAGCTTCATCGTATGTTACCTTGATGTCCGCAGGTCCGGTGTACTTGTAGTCCTTGCCTTCATAAGCGACAGTCTCGCCGGCAATAGCGTTGTAGATTATGCCTCCGACCCTGTCAGTTGTAAGCAATATTACCTGAGTTAGACTTTGCGCGTCCTGGTCATAGGCAGTTGTAGCAAAGAACGGGCTGAACTTCTGGCTGAAGGCACCATAGCCCACCACCAGAGGAGTGGTGCTTACAGGGGTAGTCGGTGCTGTTGTAGGAGTTGTCGGTTCCTTAGTGGTACATCCTGCAGCAAGTGAAGCTACGATAGTTAGTGAGAGCAGTAATCCCAATACTTTTTTCATGACTTTCCTCCTTTTTGTTTAAGATGCGCACTCTGAGACCAGCGCTGCTGTTTTGGGGTGATGAATTCAGATATACTTTTCAAACGCATTCCCAAGCATCAATGCAATGACCCGCAGTGTTTACCAGGCTGTGCATCTCTGTACAATCCATAGCACTATTTTATCATATTTTTGAATTTTAGTAACTACTGGTTTATAGATAATTCATATATCCATAATTTTATTGCCATTATGTTAATATCATGTCTATTATCCTTATAATATGAGATTTTTCCATCTATTATCTTGATAAAAAATCACACGAATATTGTAATCGTTTTTTGTGGAATATGTAACAATGACAAAACTACAAGATTTTCAATCATTTTTTACGGCTTTCAGATAGAATTTTCGACATTTTTTGAATCTCAAAGCATTGGTTATCACCAGGAGATGATGCAACCAGATCGTAATGCCTCTATACGAGGCTTATGTCCGTTGTTTACAAATGCACACACTATGGTAAAATCAAGTGAGTGATAAAGGTGGTGTTCATTTGGATTTAACTGCAATATTAAGGGTCGCATTTCTTGCAATCAATGCAATCGGCCTTTTCGTGATGTTCTGGGATAAGAGAAAGGCTCGCAGAAGAGAATGGAGAATTCCTGAAAATACACTGTTCCTCATTGCGTGTATCGGAGGAGCCTTCGGGGTGCTCTTCGGCATGAGCCTCGCAAGGCACAAGACAAGGCACCTGAAGTTCCAGCTGGGAATACCCCTTCTGGCTTTTGCATGGGCATTGGTGATGATGAAGACCGGACTCTTCAAAATATAGCTTAAGAAAAAGACGCTCAGGGAATGTCTCCCCGAGCGTCTTTGCTCTTTTTGATTATTACTTCTTGTGTCTTGGGTTCCTTACTTCAGCCTGTGCAGCTGCAAGCCTTGCAACCGGCACTCTGTATGGTGAGCAGGATACATAGTCAAGTCCAACGTTATGGAAGAAGTTGACTGATGACGGGTCTCCGCCATGCTCTCCGCATACTCCCAGCTTAAGGTTTTCCTTGACGCTTCTTCCCTTCTCGCAAGCCATCTTGACAAGCTGGCCTACGCCTTCCTGGTCAAGCTTCGCAAACGGGTCAAAGTCATAAACCTTCTTCTCATAGTAATGCTTCAGGAACGTTCCTGCATCATCCCTTGAGAATCCGAAGGTCATCTGTGTAAGGTCGTTTGTTCCGAAGGAGAAGAAGTCTGCTTCCTTCGCAATCTCGTCTGCAGTGACTGCAGCTCTTGGTATCTCGATCATGGTACCTACAAGATACTTGAGTTCTACGCCAGCTTCAGCGATTATCGCATCTGCGGTCTTTACAACTATATTCTTGACGTACTTGAGCTCCTTGACATCTCCAACAAGAGGTATCATGATTTCAGGAACAATGCTCCAGCCCTTTTCCTTGTTTACTTCGATAGCAGCTTCTATAACGGCCCTTGTCTGCATCTCAGCGATTTCAGGATAGGATACTGTAAGTCTGCAGCCTCTGTGACCCATCATCGGGTTGAACTCGTGAAGGTCTGCAATTACTCCCTTGAGTTCGTCAGCAGTCATTTCAAGTGCCTCAGCAAGCTCAACTATCTGCTCGTCTTCCTGTGGAAGGAACTCATGAAGAGGCGGATCCAGGAACCTTATTGTTACCGGGAATCCCTGCATTGCTTCGTATATTCCCTTGAAGTCGCTCTTCTGCATTGGAAGGAGCTTCTCCAAAGCCTTTCTTCTGTCAGCTTCGGTCCTTGCGACGATCATCTGTCTCATGATGAAGATTCTGTCCTCAGCGAAGAACATATGCTCTGTCCTTGTAAGGCCTATGCCTTCTGCACCGAACTTGATTGCAGTTGCTGCATCATGCGGTGTATCAGCGTTAGTTCTGACTTTCAGTGTCCTTATCTCATCAGCCCATCCCATGAATGTTCCAAAGTGTCCGCTTATCTCAGGCTCTACTGTCTTTATCTGGCCTGAGTACACGGTTCCGGTTGATCCGTCGAGGGATATGTAATCCTGGTCGGTATAAACCTTGCCTGCAAGAGTAACGGTCCTAGCATCCTCATCTACCTTGAGGGCTCCGGCTCCGGCTACGCAGCATGTTCCCATACCTCTTGCAACAACTGCTGCATGAGATGTCATTCCGCCTCTTACTGTAAGTATTCCTTCAGCCGCGATCATTCCTTCGATATCCTCAGGTGATGTCTCGAGCCTTACAAGTACGACAGCCTCGCCCGCTGCAGCCCTTTCCTTGGCTTCAGCCGCTGTGAACGCTATCTTTCCTGTCGCCGCTCCTGGTGATGCAGGAAGTCCTGTGGTCATCACTGGTGCCGCCTTCAGTCCCTCTGCATCGAATGCAGGGTGAAGGAGCGTATCAAGCTGCTTAGGGTCTATCATGAGTACTGCCTGCTTCTCTGTTACAAGGCCTTCCTTGACCATGTCAACGGCTATCTTGAGAGCTGCCTGCGCGGTTCTCTTTCCGTTTCTTGTCTGAAGGAAGTACAATACTCCGTCCTCTATAGTGAACTCCATGTCCTGCATGTCCCTGTAGTGGGCTTCAAGCTTGTTTACGATATCGATGAACTGCTTGTAGGTCTCAGGCATCTGCACTGCAAGCTCTTCGATAGGTGATGGTGTCCTGATACCAGCAACAACATCTTCGCCCTGTGCGTTCATGAGATACTCTGCGAATACCTTCTTCTCGCCAGTTGCAGGGTTTCTTGAGAAGGCAACTCCAGTTCCTGAAGTCTCTCCCTTGTTTCCGAATACCATGGACTGCACGTTTACGGCAGTTCCCCAGCTTGAAGGTATGTCATTGAGCCTTCTGTAAACATTGGCTCTTGGATTGTCCCAGCTTCTGAATACGGCTGTTACTGACTCTATGAGCTGCTCCTTAGGATCCTCAGGGAATTCCTCTCCAAGCTGCTCCTTGTAATACTGCTTGAACTGAACGACCAGCTTCTTGAGGTCATCTGCAGAAAGCTCAGTGTCAAGATGAACACCCTTCTCTTCCTTCATTGCTTCAAGTATCTTGTCAAAGTTCTTCTTGCTGAGCTCTTTTACAACGTCAGCGAACATCATTATGAATCTTCTGTAAGAGTCGTATGCGAATCTCTCGTTTCCGGTCTCTTTAGCAAGAACTTCAACTGTCTTGTCGGTAAGTCCGAGGTTGAGGATCGTATCCATCATTCCAGGCATTGAAGCCCTTGCTCCGGACCTTACTGATACAAGAAGCGGGTTCTTTTCGCCGTTGAAGGTCTTTCCTGTTTCTTTCTCAAGGATGGCAAGCTTCTCATTGATCTCAGCTATTATTTCCTCTGCGATTACCTTTCCGTCGTCATAATATTTATTGCAGGCTTCCGTTGTGACAATGAATCCCTTTGGTATAGGAATACCCAGGTTTGTCATTTCTGCAAGATTGGAGCCTTTTCCTCCGAGGAGGTTCTTCATCGATGCATCACCTTCATTAAAAAGGTAAACATACTTTTTTGACATTAGATTTCCCTCTCTTTCTAAATATGTGATTTCTAAGCCCTTTTAAAGGGTTTGAAAGCTTTGTATCCCAACAGGGCACCAAAACCTAATATATTA
>DIWI01000110.1 GCA_002428415.1 Clostridiaceae bacterium UBA6110 | reverse complement strand
CTATATAAGCTTCTTTTCCTTAAGGACTTCGATCTTCTCTTGAGAGTATCCAAGAACCTTCTTGAGTATTTCATCAGTGTCCTGTCCCAAAGTAGGAGCACCTCTCCATACCTTTCCCGGAGTCCCTGAAAGCTTTGGTATTATTCCTACAGCTTTTATATCTTTTTCAAGTGTCTCATCCCTGTAAGTGATTATGTCTCCCCTGTCGATCCAGTGAGGATCGTTTATTATATCTTCAACAGAGTTGATTTTGCTTGCCGGTACTTTGAATTTGGCCATGTGCCTGACAATCTCCTCACATGTCCTTTCACTGCACCAGTTAACAATGTATGCCCTCAGCTCTTTTCCTCTCTCGGAATTCATAGCCTGCGGCGATCCGCCAGCCTCAGCAAATGAATAGGTATTTATATCCAGTCCGAATGCCTGGATGGCTCTCTTGTAAACGCCTGGTCCATATGCACCTATAACCATGTAAGCTCCGGTCTTGTCCTGGAACAGTCCGTAAGGCTGGAATGCAGGCGAATCCGGGCCGCTTCTTCTCTTGATGGCTCCTGTCTCTGAGTAGGTTACGACAGTGTCAGCAAGGAGCTTTGCACAAGCCTCGAACTGTGCAAGGTCGATCTCCTGTCCTTTACCGGTCTTTTCAGCGTTGATGTATGCTGAAAGGATTCCGAATGCAGCAACATAGGATGACAGGTAGTCGTTGAACCATGGTTTGACTATTGCCGGTGGAGCTGGCTCAGGATTTCCATTTATGTACGCATATCCGCCATATGCCTGTCCTATCATGTCATAAGAAGCCCTGTCGCATATCTCGGGGTCTCCGCCAAACTGTGGCCTTCCGAAGCCGCTGATATGACATATTACAAGCTTTGGATTAGCAGCAAGCAGCTCTTTGTTATAGATGCCCAGCTTTTCAAGCCATACCATGTTCTCTACAAGGATATCTGACGATTTGACAAGATCCATGAACATTTCCTTGCATTCAGGAACATCAAGGGAAAACTCCATTGTAAGGCTCAGCCTGTTTCTCGCATCCTGTGCCCAGGTTGTGGAAACCTTCCTGTCTTCGTGCTTTGCAAAAGGTGCGAGCACTCTTAGAGTGTCGCCTACCCCAGGCCTCTCTATATGTACAACCTCAGCACCAAAATCAGCAAGAAGATTGGCGGTGTTTGGACCTGCAACAATTGATCCGAGTGATAATACACGTACTCCGGCTAGTGGCCCGAATTCAGGTATGATTGTGTTTTTAGCAGTCATTTGTTTCTCTCCTTCGTTTTTGTTTTATATTGACGATATCTTATATAGCAAAAGTCATACCAACTGAAGGAGAATGACAAAAATAAAGTTTTAACAAGGAAACATCAGCATCCTGAGTAGTTTTCTTAACAAGCTGGATAATATTTAAACAGACTTAATAAAAAGTGCCGTGTGCAAAATTGCAATATCATGCATTTTTGCACACGGCACTTCGTGGGGTATGTTATTGTCATTGCAAAATCATTGTGAAGCTTTAATCCGGTTCTTCTTTCTCGTTATTGTTGATTCATTTACCGCGAGCTCAGAAGCCGCCTTCCTTACGGAACCATATTTTGCTATTGCGAGCTCAATGATTTCAGCTTCGACCTTACCCATGATTTCCTTCAAGCTTTTTCCGGAGTCAAAAATATCTTCCTCATAAGCATTAACCTTTGCCGAAACTGGATTCTTCCTTGCAGCAGCAGTAATGTCCTCAGGAAGGTCCTTTACTGTTATAAGGCTGTGCTTGGATAGAAGTATGAGCCTTTCGACAAGGTTCTTTAACTCCCTGATATTGCCGGGCCACTCGTATTCCCTCAGGAGGTTCATTGCTTCAGGATCTATTACCTTTTTGCAACCATATGTTTTGTTCAGTTCATCGACCATATTAATTGCCAGCATGGGGATGTCTTCCTTCCTCTCTCGCAAGGAAGGTATCTCGATAGGAATTACGTTCAGCCTGAAATAGAGGTCTTCCCTGAAAAGCCCCTTTGATACCAGGGCCTTCAGGTCTCTGTTCGTAGCAGCGATAACCTGGGCATTTGTTTCGATTGGCTTTGTCCCTCCTACCTTGTAGAATTTCTTTTCCTGGAGGACATTAAGGAGCTTCGCCTGCAGCTGTACTGGCATATCCCCGATCTCATCGAGGAATATGACACCATCACTCGCTTCCTCGAACAAACCCTTCTTGTGCCTGTCAGCTCCGGTGAAGGAGCCCTTTTCAAATCCGAACAGCTCAGATTCAATGAGGTTCTCTGGAATTGCGCTGCAGTTTATGTGGATAAAGCGCCCTTTGCAGCTTGTCTTGCTAAGATAGATGCATTTGGCTATCATGGTCTTTCCTGTTCCCGATTCGCCAGTCAGGAGAAGTGGCAGGTCGTAGTCCGCCACGGTTTCTATGACTTCCATGACCGACTCCATCTTCCTGCTTGAATAGAGACCTATGTTCAGCTTTTCGACAGCTTCGGTAAGCTTTAGCTTGGTAATGTATTTCTTCTTATTTCTTATCCTGTCTTCTGAGAGCTCCTCGTACTTCCTGTTAAGTTCGTTGATATTTCTTAAGTTGGAGGTTATCCTTATCAGCCTGCCATCATGGAACAAGGGCTTTGACGTCATTATCACCTCAGTACCGTTTGAAAACCTCACGACAGAATCCTGTTCCTCTCCGCTCTTAATGACTTCCATCACCGCACAATATGGGAACAGACCTTCAGCCTCCAGGTCGAAGATCGACCTGTTCATGATCTCCACATTCTCAAGTCCTGAGACTTTCTTGAAGTTCTTGTTGAATGCCCTGATGATGCCCTTTCCATTTGTTATCATGACAGAGTCATCATAGGCGTCTATGAAGGACTGAAGCTTGATAAGGCTTTCTCCAATCTCACACCAGGCCTGCATCACATCCTTGAATTCGAAGATGTCATTAAGGAGAATCTTTACACTCTCTTTTTCCTTCTTGACAAACTGGAGCAGGAACCTGTCTTCAAATGAAGTCTTGGCTATTCGTTTCCTGATGTTGTCACCAAGCCAGCTTATATTGAACCAGGGAAGCAGATCAGTCAGCATTGCTCCTGATTGCATGTTTTTGAAGTAGCTTACAGACTTCTTATTGAAATCCAGTACCTTGCCATCACCATTCACCTCTATGTAAGCCCAGGAATCATCCGTCCTTATATTGATCAGGTTCTCATCTTGCATAATATCACCTCAATATTGTTATTAATGAATTGAAAAATTGCAGATCCCCTTTAGTTAGAAATACAATCTGTTCCTCGCAATTTAATGTAAATTAAAGAGGTTCGAAAACAGTTTTTACTTTCAGCAATATTCAGTTATCTTTTTGCAGGTAAGCTAATCTTTGTATCAGTACAAATACACTCAAGCAAATTATCACACATCACATGCAAAATTGCACTACCCCAGTTTATCCGGAACAACACTTGTCATAATGTACCTCAGATTCATTTAACCATATGCTGTAGGGGGCGTTAGCTCTTGGACTCCTATTACTCATGTGGTACAATCGTTTTAAATGCTTGCAGCCATAGCTGCAGGAAATTCATGATTTGGAGTTGACGCGTATGGAGAAGACACTTGTACTTATCAAGCCTGATGCTGTAGAGCGCAGCCTTATTGGAAATATCATAGCCCTATATGAGAAGAGTGGACTGACAGTAAAGGCCCTTAGGATGGTGCATGCAGACAAGTCCTCAGCCGAAGAACATTATGTCGAGCACTACGGCAGACCCTATTACGATAATCTGATAGCATATATTACAAGGTCTCCACTAGTTGCTATGGTCCTTGAAGGTGAAGATGCCATTGCAAGGGTCAGGGAGATAAACGGCAAGACAGACCCCAGGCAGGCGGCTGAAGGTACGATTCGTGCACTTTATGGAATCAGCACATCGGAAAACACAGTGCACGCTTCTGACAGCCCGGAGAGCGCAAAGCGCGAAGCTGAAGTATGGTTCGGACCAGAAAAAAAGGACTTATAGTTATTTGAAAAAAGAAGCATCCTCATCGAGGGTGCTTCTTCCAGTTGTGCATATTATTTCTTCTTGTGCTTGTTTATGGCATGCCTGAGTCCATGTTCGGTACCTGCCATGATCCTCTTGAAATTTGGAATGTGCTTCCAGGTACTGATTGCCCACAGCATAAAGGATATGGCGACGCTCGGCAAGCCGTGTCCAAGGACTATCGCGCATATTAAGGCAGAGGTAGTAAGGACAAGTGTTCCAATGGCGATATGGTCTGTAACAACTGTCACTATTGTAGTAAGAATTATTCCTGCGAAGCCCAGCAAGGGATTTATGCCAAGCAGCATACCGGCATATGATGCGGTGCCTTTTCCGCCCTTGAATCTCATGAAGAACGGGAAGTCATGCCCCAGGATAACCGCTGCACCGTTAAGGTACATTGGAAAAAATCCCTGCTCAACAAACCCTGTCGCCATGAGGCTTCTAACAATCATGACTGAAAGGAAAGCCTTGGCAATGTCAAGAAGCGCAACAGCCACGCCCCAGCTCCAGCCGAAAGAGACTGCAGCGTTGGATGCCCCCGCATTTCCGAAGCCAAGTTCTCTAATGTCCACTTTCTTGAAAACCCTGCCAAGTATGTACGCTGATTGTAGGTTGCCGAGCAAATAGCCTATGAGTATTATTACCGCATAATTCAAGGAAAGCACCCCCGCATATTATATTATAGAACTTCGATTTCACCGTAAAGGTCATATTCTGTTGCTTCAGTTATCCTGGTCCTGACATAAGAACCGGCGATGAGCTCTTCGTCTGTCTCGATATAAACGAGTCCGTCGATTTCAGGAGCCATTTCAGCTGTCCTTCCATACCATCCGTTCTCGTCCAGACCTTCTACAAGCACATCATATACCCTGCCTACCTTCATGCTGTTGACAGCTTTGGATATGCCCTGCTGTAGGGACATTATGGTGTCCCTCCTCTGATCCCTGACGGCTTTCTTTATCTGGCCTTTCATCAGTGCAGCAGGAGTTCCTTCCTCCTTGGAATAAGTGAATACTCCGAGTTTGTCGAATTTGACATCCTCCACGAAATCTACAAGCTCCTGGAATTCCTCATCGGTTTCCTGAGGAAATCCGACAATGAGTGATGTCCTCAGGACTATTTCAGGTATTTCTTTCCTGAGCTTAGTGATCAGATCAGTGATGGTCTTCCTGGTTGTCCTTCTTGCCATCCTCTTGAGCACTGAATCGGATATGTGCTGGATCGGAAGGTCAAGGTACTTCACTACCTTTTCATTGTCCCTGAGCTCATAAATGAGCTCGTCATCGAATTCTTCGGGATATAGGTACAGGACTCTTACCCACTTGATACCTTCAATCTCCTTGAGCCTTCGGAGGAGCTCAGGCAAAGTTTTCTTTCCATATATGTCGGTGCCGTATCTTGTTGTATCCTGAGCCACAAGTATAAGCTCAGTTGTTCCGCTTTCTGCGAGAACTGCAGCTTCTTTCAGGATATGGTCCATTTCCCTGCTCCTGTACTTACCCCTGATCTTTGGGATTATGCAATACGTGCAGAAGTTGCTGCAGCCTTCTGAGATCCTGAGATAAGCGGTCTGGCCGAAGCCTGTGGTTACAACCCTGTCACCTTCGTTGATGCCTGAATCCGAATAATCGAGCATCATGATCTTCTCCCTGGTGCTTATGAACTTCTCAACATAGGTGTCAAGAAAGCCGTAATTATTGACTCCAAGTATGACGTCAAGCTCAGGCATTAGTGTAAGGAGCTCCTCTCCATATCTCTGGGTCAGGCATCCGGTTGCCATAAGCAGCTTGCAGCTATGGGACTTCTTGTATTCAGCCATCTCAAGTATGGTATCGATCGATTCCTGCTTCGAGCTTTCGATGAACCCGCATGTGTTGACTATTATGATCTCAGCCTCAGACGGATCCTCTGTGAGAATATACTTATCTCTAAGCATTCCCAGCATAATTTCAGAGTCTATCCTGTTCTTGTCGCAGCCGAGGCTCACTAGACCTATCTTGTATTTGTTCAAAAATCATTCCTCCAAAGGGTAAACCAAATTGTATTCAACCAAATTATTATATCCCAAACCCTTCATATTTCCAACATTATTTTGGTCTAGGTACGCTTTATATTATTTTACTTTAAGGCAGGCAATACGACCGGAACATCTGCTAACAAATGCAAAAATGGAAAAGGGACGCCATCGCATCCCATTTAATCCCTATGCATCCCATTTTCCGATCCCAAAGGACCTGAATCTGTTATATCTTGCTTCCACAAGCGCCTCGTCCGTTTCTGACTTTGCCTTGTCGATGAAGGTTCTTATTATTCCGGACATGTCCCTGACTACCAGGTTGAAGTCCTTGTCTATTCCGCCGTACTCCGGGACTATACCTTCGATCACCCTCAACTTGAGAAGCTCGTCAGAGGTGATCTTCATGATCTCACTGGCTTCCTTAGCTTTTGAGGCATCCTTGTAAAGTATCGATGAGAAGCCTTCTGGTGAAAGTATGGAGTAGATCGAATTCTCAAGCATATATACCTGGTCTCCGACTGCAAGAGCCAAAGCTCCACCACTTCCACCCTCACCTGTAATGAAGCTTATTATAGGGGTCTTCACGGTTGCCGTTTCGAAAAGGCACCTTGCGATTGCCTCTCCCTGTCCCCTTTCCTCAGCCTCAACAGCGCAGCCTGCACCCTTGGTGTCTATGAGGATTATTACGGGCCTTTTGAACTTCTCAGCCTGCCTTATTAGCCTTAGTGCCTTTCTGTAGCCTTCCGGATTGGGATTGCCGAAGTTCCTCTTTATATTCTCTTCAAGTGTCTTTCCTCTCTGGATTGCGACCACAGTCACAGGAGTTCCCATGAAGAAGCCTACGCCGCCAATTACAGCGCCGTCTTCCTTGAACAGCCTGTCTCCCTTGAATTCCATGAAGCCATCTATCATGGCGTTTATGAAGTCAAGGGGAAGCGGCCTGTGCTTGTCTCTTGCCTTTTGTACCTTTTCCCATGCACCCATCTAATTTCTCCTGTGTATCATGAGCAGCCTGTGAAGGTAATCCTTCAGGTCCTCACGCTTTACTATCGCATCAAGGAAGCCGTGCTCCAGCAGGAACTC
>DIWI01000069.1 GCA_002428415.1 Clostridiaceae bacterium UBA6110 | reverse complement strand
TACCAGAACGGTGACCTCGATGTGGCTACACTTTCAGGTGAGCAGGTAGAGCAGTTCCAGGCAGACCCTGAATTCAAGAATATTGTAGCAGGATACCTTTGGTACATTTCTCCAAACCAGACTGTCAAGGGTCTTGAGAACGTAAACCTCAGAAAGGCTCTTGCATTATCCTATGATAAGGAAGCCATCGTAAAGAATATACTTAAGGATGGATCCATAGTTGCAAACTTCGCAGTACCTACTCTCCTTGCAACAGGACCGGACGGCAAGGACTATAGGGAAACCGCTGATACTTACCTTTCGACAGACAAGGCGAAGGCTCTTGAATTCTGGAATACAGCAAAGAAAGAGCTTGGAGTTACTACACTGAAGTATACTATGATAGTTGAGGATACTGAGTCTGCGATAAACGTTGCTCAGTTCATACAGTCTGAGATACAGAAGACACTGCCTGGTATAACAATAGAACTTCAAACAATGCCTAAGAAAAACCGCGTTGAGAGAATGCAGCAGGGCGACTTCGAGCTTGGCCTTACAAGATGGGGTCCTGACTACGCTGATCCGATGACATATCTTGACATGTGGACAACTGGAAGCCCTAACAACTATGGTTTCTGGTCGAACAAGGACTATGACGAGATCATCGAATCTGCAAAGAAGGGTGAGCTTGCACTTGACCTCAAAGCAAGATGGGAAGCACTTAAAGATGCTGAAGCGATAGTAATGGCAGAAGCAGTAATACTGCCTGTATACCAGAAGGGCGATGCCGTTATGGTAAAGGCAGGAGTCAAGGGAATCGAATTCCATTCAGTTGGAATAAACAGAATATACAAGAACGCATCAAAATAGGATTTTAATTAATCAGAATAATGGCGCCGGTCGTATAACAGGTCTTTGCGGCGGCGTCATTATTTTTTGGTCGAAAGCAATCATCATCAGGGATGTGGTAATTTGAAAAAATACATTTTGAAACGAATTGGGGTCTCGGCCATTACTCTTTTGGTGATCCTGTTCATTCTTTTTGTCATGCTGGAGCTAATGCCTGGCTCTCCATTCAATGATGAAAAGCTGACAGAAGCGCAAAGGGCGATAATAAACATAAAGTATGGGCTGGATAAGCCTGTTTTCATAAGGTTCTTCAATTATCTGAAGGCAATGATAACTGGTGATTTTGGAGTATCCTATACGATATCCAAGAACACGCCGATATCATCACTGCTGCAGTCAAGGCTTCCGATATCCTTAAGGATCGGAGGACAGGCAGTGTCCATCGGAACAATAATAGGTCTTTGCCTTGGAATAATTGCAGCCATCAAGCACAATACCATATTTGACACGATAACCACGGCTATTTCAGTAATAGGGGTCAGTCTGCCATCCTATGTTTTTGCGATGGCGCTCATATACTCTCTTGGATTCAAGCTTAAGATGTTTCCTCTCCTATATCAGGCTTCTGCACCATTCGAGTCGACGATACTGCCGACTGTCGCACTCAGCATGTTCACAATAGCGACCGTCGCCAGGTTCACAAGGACTGAGATGCTGGAGGTTCTGGGCTCAGACTATATGCTTCTTGCAGAAAGCAAGGGGATAGACAGCTTCAGGCTTATATTCAAGCATGCTTTAAGGAATGCACTGATACCTATAATAACTGTTCTTGCACCGCTGGTGGTAGGACTCATGACGGGAAGCCTGGTCATAGAGAAGCTGTTCTCGATACCGGGGATAGGAAGTCTCCTCGTTACTGCAATCCAGTCCAATGACTACAATGTGATAATAACCCTCGCGTTCATATACAGCGCAATGTATATCGGCATAATGCTTGTGGTCGATATACTTTACGGAGTGATAGATCCGAGGATAAGGCTGGCAAAGGAGGCAGGTCATGAATAACACAGAATATGAGTACTCGCCTCAGGATTTTGAGCTGGCGGGAAATGACCATGAAAATTTCATTGATGAAAATTATGCAAGCCAGTCTTACTGGAAGGACATCCTTTCAAGATTCAAAAAAAACAAGGGTGCCCTTGTGGGCCTTGTGTTCATTGCGCTGATAGTGATCATGGCAGCAGTGGGACCGGGAATGAACGAGCACACCTATGACTCGCAGATAATATCCCACCAGAACCTGGCACCAAGGATACCAGGCATCGAAAGCCTTGGCATATTCGATGGCACTGAGACTATGGGAACCTCGACAGGAACCGTAGTGGTCAACAAGTATAAGACCAACCCAAGCCTTGAGAAGACCTACTACTGGTTCGGGACAGATGTGCTTGGCAGGGACATATTCACAAGGACGTGGACAGGTACACAGATTTCACTATATATTGCGTTCATAGCAGTCGCTGTGGATATGCTCTTCGGAATGAGCTATGGATTGATATCAGGTTACTTCGGAGGAACCGTGGACATGCTGATGCAGCGGTTCGTGGAGGTTCTTAACGGAATACCTACACTTGTGCTGGTTACACTGCTTATTATCGTCCTCAAGCCTGGACTTGGTACAATAACCCTTGCTCTGGCCATCACAGGATGGATAGGTATGAGCAGGATTGCAAGGGCTCAGGTTCTGAAGCTTAAGGAACAGGAATTCATTCTGGCTTCCAAGACACTTGGAGCAAGAGACTTCTTCATAATTTTCAAGGATATCCTGCCGAACATATTCGGACAGCTTATAATCATGTCGATGTTTTCAATACCGAACGCAATATTCACAGAAGCATTCCTGGCTTTTGTCGGCCTTGGAGTTCCACAGCCAATGGCTTCGCTTGGCAGCCTTATCAGCGATGCATTCAAGTCGTTTACCACTCATCCGTACATGATAGTGTTTCCGGTGGTGGTGCTTGCTGTCATAATGCTAAGCTTCAATTTGCTTGCTGACGGCCTTAGAGATGCATTTGACCCGAAGATGAAGGAAATGTAGGTGAAGATATGGAGAAGGAAAAGATACTAGATATAAGGGACCTGTCCATATCATTCCAGACATCAGCGGGAGAGGTGCGGGCTATAAGGGGAGTTGACCTCACACTGTACAAGGGAGAGACACTTGCGATAGTTGGTGAGAGCGGAAGCGGAAAATCGGTGACGGTCAAGGCTGTCATGGGAATACTCAGCGGAAATGAAACAATAAACAGCGGTACCATCATGTTCACGCATACAGACGAGACCGGAGAGCTAACGGAGGATCTTCTTAAGCTCAAGAAAAAGGAGATGAGAAGAAGGATCAACGGCAGACATATTGCGATGGTTTTTCAGGATCCAATGACATCCCTTAATCCAACCATGTCAGTCGGAGCCCAGATAATGGAGGGCATGATCTATCATTTCAACACTCCCAGGAAGGAAGCTCACGAGAAGGCTTTGAATCTTCTGAAGCTTGTCGGAATTTCAGATCCAGAGAAGAGGATGAAGAACTATCCACATCAGCTATCCGGTGGCATGAGGCAGAGAGTTGTCATAGCAATAGCACTGGCCTGCGACCCGGAGCTTCTGATCTGCGATGAGCCTACAACTGCTCTTGATGTAACAATACAAGCCAAGATACTGGAACTTATCAAGGACATACAGAGAAAGATGGGGATTTCCGTAATTTACATAACACATGACCTTGGTGTCGTTGCGAAGGTAGCAGACAACGTATCTGTCATGTATGCAGGTAAAATAATAGAAAGCGGTACGACAGAAGAGATTTTTTATGATCCCAGGCATCCGTATACCTGGGGACTGCTCTCGGCAATGCCCGACCTTGAGGTTCATGATGACGTGCTTTATACAATTCCCGGCAGTCCTCCGAATCTTCTCAAGAAGGTCGAGGGAGATGCATTTGCTCCAAGGAACATCTATGCACTGAACATAGACTTCAAGAAGGAGCCTCCGATGTTTAAAGTTTCAGATACGCATTATGCCGCCACCTGGCTGCTTCATGAGTCAGCTCCCAAGGTAGAGATGCCAGTCCAGCTGAAGACAAGGATCAGGGCGATGCTTGAGGAGGGGGAAAAGAATGGAAAATAGGAAACCTCTGCTTGAGGTTGTCGACCTGAAGCAACACTTCAGAGTAAGCAGGAAATTCACTGTAAAGGCAGTGGACGGAGTTTCATTCGAGATTTATCCCGGAGAGACCTATGGACTTGTAGGTGAATCAGGCAGCGGCAAGTCGACTATAGGCAGATCGATAATAAGGCTGTATGAACCTACTGGTGGTAAAGTGCTGTTCAAAGGGATGGATATTTCAGGGAAACTCGGCACAAGTGACTGGAGCAATCTCAGGATGAAGATGCAGATGATATTCCAGGATCCCATGGCGTCGTTAAATCCCAGGAAAAAAGTAGTGGATATCATTGCCCAGGGGCTCGACATCCACAAGCAGTATGATTCCATGGAAGACAGGAAGCAGAAGGTATACAGGATACTTGAAATGGTTGGCTTGTCTCATGAGCATGCAAACAGGTATCCCCATCAGTTCTCTGGAGGTCAAAGGCAGAGGATAGGAATAGCAAGAGCCCTCATAATGAATCCTGACCTGATCATTGCTGATGAGGCAATAAGCGCACTGGATGTATCAATACAGGCGCAGGTTGTAAACCTGATGAAGGACATTCAGAAGAAGACAAACATAGCGTACCTCTTCATAGCACACGACTTGTCTATGGTTAAGTATATTTCTGACAGGATTGGCGTTCTTCACTACGGACACCTGCTCGAGACCGGAACAACTGAGGAAATATTTTCAAATCCGGTCCATCCTTACACAAGGTCTCTGCTATCCGCCATTCCAAAACCGAATCCGGACGCTGAGAAGAAGAGGATCGCACTTGCTTATGATTATGCCACCAGCGGCATTGACTACAACAAGGGTGAAATGAGAAGCCTTGGTGGTACTCATAGGGTACTTGCGACAGAACCAGAGCTGATTGAATGGACTAAAGCCTGAACCAGATGGTATATTTCTTGTATGAAGTCATGCATTTAATTGAGCATGGAATGGAGTGGGAATATGCCGATTTTGAAATTCAACGCAATTAAAGCAAACGATGTAAAGATATTCAGCAGGGATCTTGTTGACGAGCTTCAGCGGATCACCGGAAGTCCAAGGGAATACTTCACACTTGAGGTCATCAGTTCAGTCTATATAACCGATGGTATAGAGGTTGAAGGACCGCCGATCGTTGAGGTGGGATGGTTTGACAGAGGACAGGAGCTGCAGGACATGGCTGCCAAGGTGATAACAAGGCATGTGCAGTCAGCGGGTTATCCGAACGTCGATGTTATATTCACCATATTCAATGAAGCCTCGTACTACGAAAATGGAAATCATTTCTGAAAATGCGCTGATACTGCAAATTGCGGTATTGGCGCATTTTTCATTATTTTAACTATCCGTAACAAATTATTAGCAATTGCACAAGACTTCGTCAATGATTGGATTGGCTATTGAGTGTATAATCCAAGTATAGGGATGCTTTTGCTTTTCTTCCCAGGAGGTATGAGATGAAAAGGATCAGGATAGCCGCATCAGTTGCTGCCGTATTCCTTTTGCTAGCTGCTTGCACAGATAAGAGTCAGGAACCGCAGGAGCCGGATGTTATGTCAAAACCTACTGAAGAAAGGTACGTGACAAACGAGATCAGGGAGTATAAGGGTGCGAGGCTGGACCCTTCGATCGGTCCAAGGGACAATTCGATAAAGGGCATCCAGAAGGTGCCTATCGAGGGTTATTCTCTCAAGATCAAGGGACTTGTCAATCAGGAGGTTGCTATCAGCTATGATGACGTACTTGAAATGGAAACCGTCGAAAAGCTGATAATACTTCATTGCGTCGAGGGCTGGAACGCTACAGTCCTTTGGAAGGGCGTAAGGATAAAGTCACTGATTGACCTTGCGATTGCAAAGAACAGCGCAAATACTGTAATCTTCAGATGCTACGACGGATATACCACATCAATGCCGTTAAGCACGATACTGGAGAGGGATATGATCCTTGCGTATTCTTCGAATGGTGTAGAGCTTCCGCCATCACTTGGATTCCCGTTCATAGTGGTTGCAGAGGACAAGCTTGGATACAAATGGGCAAGATGGGTAACGGAGATTGAGCTCTCGGACAACAATACATATAAAGGATACTGGGAGAACTACGGTTACGACAATAATGCGGATATCAAATGATTTGGGAGTGATAGGATGGCGGGGCACTGGGGAAAGGTATTGAAGATCGAGAAGGGACATGCGGAGATACTTGTGAAAAGAGTGCTTCCCTGCGGTGACGCCTGCAGGAAATGCTCAGCAG
The DNA here is from genome assembly GCA_002428415.1 of Clostridiaceae bacterium UBA6110. Classification (GTDB taxonomy): domain Bacteria; phylum Bacillota; class Clostridia; order Clostridiales; family Clostridiaceae; genus Youngiibacter. The sequence goes on along the minus strand of DIWI01000069.1, from coordinate 1,033 downwards.
GCTGCTATATAGAGGCTGATACCATAAAGGTTAAGTCAACTGAAGAGCTTAGGCAAGGTGACCTTCTTGAGGTAATTGTTGAAAAGGGGAAGGGATCGATCAGTGAAATGCAAAGGTATGTGATTTCAATTATTACAATGCTTCTGGCAGTTGTCATAGCTTATCTTGCCGCTCCCGTTGAGTACAAGGCACAGTTCTCGGGTGCAGCTCTTTTTGCAGGCATATTATTGTCACATTTTGCGGTCAAGGAAGCTGAGAAGATGGCTCTTAAAAGGGGCTCGGTCAGGCATACTATAATCGGTCCGCTTCCTGAAGGGTCAATAAGAAAATATATGAGGTAGTATATGTGCGATATAGATTTTCTCATGAACTCAAAAGAACCATGGACGGTATACAGGACCATGGCAGACATGCTTGGAGTGGGAATGGACAATCCCGAATTGAAAGCGGCGAGAATGAAGATGGTTGAAGACCCTTTGATCAGGAACCTTGTAGAAGAGCTTTCAGGTTGGCCTGGTGAAGTGCTTTCCAGCCATAAAAGCGCAGGACAGGCATACCACAGGCTTTCATTCCTTGCAGAAATCGGTATGGACAAGGATGATCCCGGAATAAAGGAGATAATTGACAAGGTATATGAATTGAGGTCGGAAGATGGGATTCCGCGTCTTCCGACACTTATACCGGAAAGGTATGGAGGAACAGGAGAAGTAAAGGATGCATGGGCTCTGTGCGATGCACCAACTACGCTTTATTCTCTTGCGAATATAGTATCTCCTGAAGACAAGCTGGTAAGGTCAGGATTCATGAAGCTGCTCGCCCTTTCAAGGACTAACGGATGGCCATGCGTTGTTTCCGAGGAGCTCGGAAACTTCAGGGGTCCTGGAAGGAAGGATGACCCATGTCCGTATGCAACAATAATCATGTTAAAGCTTATATCCGTATTCGATGACTTTATGGATAGTGTTGAAGCAAAAAATGGCGTGGAATGCATCCTTGACCTGTGGGAAAACAGCAGGGTGAAGCACCCATACAT
>DIWI01000019.1:2591-9573 GCA_002428415.1 Clostridiaceae bacterium UBA6110 | reverse complement strand
ACCTGCAATCCGCTACAGCAGGGTTGAATTCCTTTCCGAGGCCCAAGGCTTCAGGGCCTGACCCATGAAAGTAACGTTGATGGATTGGTCCCACGCAATGTACGGCTATGAACCTCGTCAGGACCGGAAGGTAGCAGCGATAAGTAGTTTGTATGTGTGCCGTGGCAAACCTGTTCTGAGTTTACTGCTAGGGTAACGCCTGGAACCTTTCTGTCGGAGAAAGGTGCACGGTTTAATAGTACATGTCCACCCGCAATGGAATTGATCCATTGCAGGTGGTTTTTTTATTTCTTTTTTTAAGGAGCGCTTCTGATAAGGAGGCGCACCTTATATCAATAATTCTTCCTGGTCCTGCCGTGAAGATGGTGTCCGAGCTTAACAGAAACGAAGGTCATGAAAATCAGAAGCACCATATAAAGAAGGATCAGAAGATATAGTTCTGAAAAGAGGAAAAGGGTCAGGAACACAATGCCGGGTATGACCAGAAGTATAGCGACAGTTATATGCATTTCAGAGAAGAAGAATCCAAGCAGCAAACCGAGCAATCCGTATATTACGAGTATCACCGCTATGATAACAAGCCTTTCGTCCATGGCCCCATCGGAAAAAACCGAGTTCATGACTCCGAAGAAACCGAACAGGAGGCCAAGGGCGAGTGAAAGCACTGATCCCAGGATTTTCTTCATTAAAAGACCGCCTTTCAGGGCAGGGTTTAGCCTTGCCGGAAGTATTCCCTTCAATTGTAATATCATTTCCAGCAGGATGCAATTATGTATAAGAACCTGAGCAGGATTCTGCTTCAGTGGATTCTGGAATGCTTATCGATTGGGATATGGTATAATATTGTCTATGGAAACGTTTAGATTTAAAAGATCAATAAGGAGGGTAAAATGAAGGAGAGAATTTTCCAATCGTATGACGGGACAGGTCTTTTTGTTAAAAAGGACGAGGTAATGCACAAGAAGGCCGTTGTACTGATAGTACACGGGCTCTGCGAGCATCTTGGAAGATACGAATATCTTGCCGAGAAGCTGAACAGCAGCGGGTATTCAGTTTACAGGTTCGACCACAGAGGACACGGAAAATCAGAAGGAAAGCGTGTATTCTATGGAACCTATAATGAGATATTCGAGGATGTCAACGCAGTGTTCGACCTCATGAAGTCCGAGAATCCGGGAGCCAAGCTATTTGTTGTCGGGCATAGCATGGGAGGCTACGCATCAGCACTTTTCGGAAGCCACTATCCAGGAAAGGCTGATGGCTATGTTCTTTCCGGAGCGCTTACAAGAAACAACGCTGGAGCTGGTTCTGCCTTACCTGCTGATTTACCCGCTGAGACATACTTCCCAAATGAGCTTGGTGCGGGCGTGTGCAGCGACCCGGAGGTAGTGGCGGCGTACCAGGAAGACCCGCTTGTCGAGAAGCAGATTTCAGCAGGCATGTTCTATACAATTTTCAGCGGAATCAAATATCTCAAGGAGAATCCCGGAAATTTCTCAGATCCTGTATACCTTATGCATGGCTGCGACGATGGATTGGTTTCCAACTCTGATTCAAGGGAGTTCTTCGGCGAGATAGCATCAAAAGACAAGAGCCTCAAGATTTATTCAAAACTTTACCATGAGATTTTCAATGAGGTTGATAAGGACGAGGTCATAAGCGAGGCAATTGCCTGGCTTGATAAGAGGTCTTAAGGTCCATTTTCGTGGACAAGTGACTTGCAATTACGCACACATCTGATATAATTAAAAAAATCAGAGAGTCGGAAAGCTCTCGGTTGCACGGTAATTTTGAATTGATGAAGCGTTTGGACATGAAACAGGCAGCGCAAGGTAATACCTTTAGCTGCCTGCTTCTTCATGGCCCTGCGAGATGGGGAGTGTAACATGGATCATGTAAGAGTAGGCCTGGTAGGCCTGGGTACAGTGGGAACCGGAGTATACAAGATGCTCCAGGAGAATAAGGATATCATCACCAAGAAAGTCGGGAAGGAAATCAGGATCGAAAAAATTCTTGTAAGGAACAAGGACAAGGAAAGGGATCCGGAAATACCATCAGAGCTCATTACGTTTGATCCTCGTGATATCCTTGAGAATGATGATATAGATATAGTGATCGAGGTAATGGGAAGCGTGGACCTGGCCATGGACTATATCAAAAGAGCGCTTTCTGCAAAGAAGCAGGTAATCACAGCAAACAAGGACCTTATCGCTCTGCATGAGGAAGAGCTTTCAGAGCTTGCCCATCAGAATGGAAGGGACCTCTATTTTGAGGCATCCGTAGCAGGTGGCATACCGATAATCGGAACTTTAAAAGAGGACCTTGCCGGCAATAAGATAAGAAAGATAATGGGAATAATTAACGGAACTACCAACTACATACTTACTAAGATGACGAAAGAGGGCAGGAGCTACGAGGATGTCTTGAAGGATGCTGTCGCACTTGGATATGCAGAAAGCGACCCTACCGCTGATGTTGAAGGACTTGATGCAGCAAGGAAGATTGCGATACTCAGCACTATCGCATTCGATACCAAGATAACCTTCAATGACGTATACGTTGAGGGCATTACTAAGATAACCAAGGATGACATAAAGTATGCTGATGAGCTTGGCTATGTAATCAAGCTGCTTGGAATAGGCATGAATGTGGATGACAAGGCTGAGGCAAGAGTCCATCCGGTATTCATACCCAAGGATCATCCGCTTGCAGCTGTAAATGATGTCTTCAATGCAATCTTTGTAGAAGGCAATGCAGTAGGCGAGACCATGTTCTACGGACGTGGAGCAGGGGAGCTTCCGACTGCAAGTGCAGTCATTGGCGACCTTATGAAGGCAACCAGGGATTTCATCAACGACACAATGGGATCAAGCTACAGGAAGATAGTCAAGAGAAAGGAAATCAAGGACATATCGGAGATTGACACCGCATTCTATACCAGGATGAAGGTAAAGGACATACCCGGCGTCTTCGCGAAGATTGCCACTGTTTTTGGCGACCACGGCGTCAGCATAGCTTTGGTAAGGCAGCAGTACAGGGATGACAGCGGAGTAGCTGAAATTGTCCTTGTAACCCATAAGGTCCAAGAGAAGAATGTAAGGGATTCTCTGGCGGCTATCGAAAAGCTTGATGTGGTAGAGAAAGTGACAAGCGTCATAAGGGTCGAAGAAGGAAAGAGATAACTTGTTTAGAATAGGTATATGAAAAGGGAAGTAAGCTATGGGCGGAGCTGTGAAATATTGAAGGCTTCGCATGGAGGTAGGAATGGTAAGGGTAATCGTACCAGCGACGACTGCTAATCTAGGACCGGGTTTCGATACAATGGGACTGGCGCTAGACATGTATACTGAAGTCATAATGGAAACAGGCGGGGAAGGGATAAGGATAACATCAGAGGGTGAGGGCAGCGAAGAGCTTTCTTGCACCGAAGATAATCTCATATACAAGTGTGCCAAAAAGCTTTTTGATGCGGCGGGATATGAACCTAAAGGACTTTCTGTCAGGATAATCAATGGAATACCTCTATCAAGAGGCCTTGGCAGCAGCGCATCGGCTATTATCGCCGGGCTTTTGGCGGCAAGGGAGATATCTGCCGCAAACATATCGGACTACGAGCTTCTGAAGATGGCTACTGAAGTCGAAGGACATCCTGACAATGTCGCTCCTGCTCTGTTTGGAGGATTTGTCCTCAGCAGGATGGAGGGCAAGGAGATAATTTACAGGAAGATCGATGTTGATGATAAGCTTCTTGCGGTTGTTGCGATCCCTGAGTTTGAACTGCCTACGGAAAAATCAAGGGCTATCCTCCCAAGGACGGTAAGCAGAGAGGATGCCATCTTCAACATAGGCAATGCATCTCTCCTTGTATACTCGCTACTTATGAAGGATTACAGCCTTCTCAGGAAGGCCATGAACGACAGGCTTCACGAGCCATACAGGATGCCGCTGGTTCCCGGTCTCGAAGAGGTCAAGAGAAGAGCTCTCGGAGCAGGTGCCTTCTCAGCTGCACTCAGCGGAGCAGGTCCCACGGTAATAGCATTCGCTGACGAGCATAACTCAGAATCTGTAAGGGTAGCAATGGAAGAGGGATTCAGAAGCGCAGGCATTGAGTCTGACGTAAGGATACTGAGTCTGCAAAACAAAGGCGCAATAGTATACAGATAGAAAATACCGGTGCCAGGCAGTATGTGGACTGCCTGGCACCGGTATTTTCCTATATGCTTGTTATGATTGTCATTGCTGATGGAAGCACGATCCCGAATGAATTGATGAAGTCCATCACAGCATTCTTGTAGTTTTCTACTGCTGTATTCAAGACACCCTTGAAGGTTCCGTCTTCAGCCATTTCTTTAGCTATGGCCGCAATCACATTTCCATTCTCGGTTAGTCTGCTGAGTCCAGTTTTCCTTAGTGCCATGTTGGCAACAGCTGGAGCATCTTTGACTTCGGCATCCTCTTCCTCGATTGCTTCAGGGGCTTCCTCAGCCTCTTCGGTATCTTCGGTCTTTACTGCTTCAGGGTGTGCAACGACATAAGCGTCTACGAACGCTACGACTGCAGATTTGTATGCCTCAACGTCTGTCTTTGCAATCCCGTTGAACGATGAATCAGGACCCATCGCGTCAGATACTGCGGCAATTATGTTACCGGCATCCCTGAGCTTTTCGATTCCTTCTTCCTTGATGTACTCATTCGCAATTGCAGATGCTGACTTTGGAGGAGTTTTCTTCTCTTCCACCTTCATTACCTTTGCAGGCCTGTCGGTGTTCTTGACTGTTTTTGCATACGCCTCTGTTGTGTTAAGTGACATTGTTGCTCCAAAGGCAAGGAGCGACAGGAGCACTGCTCCGACTATCTTCTTCATGTGATCAACTCTCTTTCGTGTGATTTGATAACTTCATGATAAACCAAGAGTATGAAATTCGTGTGAAGAAAGGCTTGATTATGAGGCGGTTTGGCAAGGTTTCGCTCATCAAACTTCGACATATGGCCGTAAATTTGTGATATTCTTCGACAATTGCGGTTTGAATTGAATTGCCTTAAGGCAAGGCTAAACAGATGGAAAATATAGTATAATAGAGGTTGATTAAGCAATAGGCACGAATGGAAGGTGAATCCATGGCATACACGGCGCTGTACAGAGAATGGAGACCGAAGGTCTTCAGTGATGTTATCGGACAGGAACATATAACTACTACACTTATCAATGAGATCAAGGCGGGCAGGATAGGTCATGCATACCTCTTCAGTGGAACCAGGGGAACAGGAAAGACCACCTGCGCCAAGATAATGGCCAAGGCTCTAAATTGCATTGACCTGAAGGACGGAGAGCCCTGCAATGTCTGTCACATGTGCAGGAAGATCGACTCGGGTCTGTCTCTGGATGTCATCGAGCAGGATGCTGCAACAAACAACAAGGTCGACGATATAAGGGAGCTTGTGGATGAGGTCCAGTATCCACCGCATGAGGGGAAATACAAGGTGTATATCCTCGATGAGGTTCATATGCTGTCTACAGGAGCTGTAAATGCATTCCTCAAGACGCTTGAAGAGCCTCCGTCGCATGTGGTATTCATTTTGGCGACTACAGACCCTCAGAAGCTTCCAGTCACCATACTCTCAAGATGCCAGAGGTTTGATTTCAAACGTATAAGGTATGAGGAGATAGGTAAAAGGCTAAGGCTTATTGCTGACAAAAAAGGCATATACGCTGAGGACAAAAGCCTGGAGCTGATTGCCCGTGTATCTGATGGAGCCATGAGAGATGCGCTGAGCATGATGGATCAGGCGATCAGCATGGGGGAAGGAAAGCTGGACTATGATGAGGTCCTGGACATGCTGGGTCTTTCTGGAACTGAGAACCTGTTCAGGATTTCAGAAGCCATTCTTAAGAAGGATGTCAGGAGTGCCATACAGATACTTGATGAAGTGGTAGATGGAGGAAAGGACCCTTATGGTTTTACTAAGGACCTTGTTCTCCATTTCAGGAACATACTTGTTGGAAAGATAATGCCGGATCCGGAGCAGGTCATCGACATGACAAGGGAAGATATTGAACTTTTAAAGATTCAGGGTGACCTTGCCGGAAATGAAATGATTACCAAAGCCATAAGGCTTCTCCAGGAAGCTGAGGAGCAGGCTAAGTTCAGCAAGCAGTCCAGGATCTATCTTGAACTTGCAATAATTAACCTTACCAAGACTGAGCTTGATTCATCAAGGGAATCGATGCTCAGCAGGATATCCATGCTTGAAGACTATATCAGGAATGGCAACCTGCAGCCTGCGGCAAAATCCGAAGTGAAGCCGGATCCAAAGCCATCGGCTTTAAAAAGCCAGTCACTGACAGGACCTGAAGACCTGAAGGTGATGAAGGAAGCGGTCAGGATAAATGAAGACATCTTCAATGATGACTGCAAGGTAACGCTGGATATGGTTAAAAGAAGCTGGAAGGAAATCATGGAGGCTCTAAAGGCGAGAAGGCAAATGATAATCCAGGCTTCAGTAATTGTTGGGAATCCCATGAAATGCGACAGGGGTGTCATAGAGGTCAGGTTTGCAAAGGAGTATTCGTTCAACAAGAAGAGGCTTGAGAAAAAGGAATACCGGGATGTCCTTGAGGATACGGCAGCAGCCATACTTGGTGAAAAGGTGAAGTTCAAGTTCTCTGTAGAGGGTGATAAGGAACAGGAGCCAGAAGCAGCTGCGAAGGGTACGCTTGCCGAATCACTTCAGGGTACTGGTGTCGAGATTGTAGATGAATAGAAGTCTATAGTATAATATATTGAAAGAAATTTTGGAGGTAATGAAATGGCAAAGGGATTCCCAGGAATGGGTGGAGGAAATATGAACGCGCTTCTCAAGCAGGCGCAGAAAATGCAGAAGCAGATCGAGGATGCCCAGAAGGAGCTTGAAACAAAGGAATATGAGTTCTCAATAGGCGGAGGGGCATGTTCTGTCAAGGCGAACGGCAAGAAGGTAATAA
>DIWI01000019.1:2180-2570 GCA_002428415.1 Clostridiaceae bacterium UBA6110 | reverse complement strand
GCTATTAACAATGTGCTTGAAATGGTCGATGATGAGAAGGAAAAGGTCATGGGCAAGCTAACCGGGGGAATGCCTGGAATGTTCTAGGCTGAGGTGACTGATGGATTTTTATCCCATTGCAATCGAGAAGCTGATCGAGGAATTCGCGAAGCTTCCAGGTATAGGCTACAAGACAGCGCAAAGGCTTACGTTGCATGTCCTCAATCTTCCGCAGGAAGAAGTAAGGGAATTTGCTGAAGCGCTCGTCAAGGCAAGAGGAACGATCAAATACTGCTCGACGTGCGGGAACTTTACCGATAAGGATCCGTGTGCGATTTGCAGCAATCCGAGCAGAGACCACGATACCATATGCGTCATAGAGCAGCCCAAGGATATCATGTCCCTTGAAAG
>DIWI01000019.1:0-2148 GCA_002428415.1 Clostridiaceae bacterium UBA6110 | reverse complement strand
AGGAGCTCGTCAGAAGGATGTCCGGCAGCATCAAGGAAGTCATCGTTGCTACGAATCCTACCATAGAAGGTGAGGCAACTGCCATGTATATATCAAGGGTCCTGAAGCCTCTTGAAGTCAAGGTTACGAGAATAGCGTCAGGAATGCCTGTTGGCGGAGACCTTGAATATGCAGACGAAGTGACTTTATCCAAGGCTATGGAAGGAAGAAAGGAAATCTGAATATGAACTCCGATGTCATCCTGAATGGCAAACGAGTATAAAATGAGAAGCGGCGGACCCAAGAGTTCGCCGCTTCTCATTTTATATGTACTAAAAATATTTGTGGATTATAAATAAATATACTAAAAGAATGATATGCTACTTGAATTATATGAATTATCTGAATAATTATTTCGACTAATTACACAAATATCCGATTACAATATTTGCGTGACACAGGGATGGATAAGTCTTCATGTCGAGGATATACAAATATGTGAGCGAATCTGTCAAAAAAACTGAAAATANNNNGAATAATGTGATTTGACGTTAAAATGTTTAACATTTAACATGGGGACTGTAAAACAATGCATGAATTATCAGAAGTCTCCCATATGCATATGGATGTTTAATCGAGAGCTGCAGCGGTGGATGATGTTGTCTGATAGATAGGATAGGTGTATGAATAAATTATTTGCAAGTATAGGCAAAGTGATTTCAATAGGAGTTATAGGAGCTGCATTGATTCCAGCGACAGGAGCTGTCAGGTCTACGGGTGCTGTGGATGCTTCCTTCACTGCACGTCCTCAGATAAAAGTCGAAGCTGACTGGTCGGGTACGACTGATGACCTGGAAGAGCTTATCATTTCGAAGAGTGCAGCAAGGACAGCTGGAAATAGGGAAATCGCTGCCNNATACTGAAGTTCCTGACACAGCAACATACAATGCAGGACTGACATACAAGTCTGTTTCATATTACAGATGGACAAAGTCACCCCTGAATCTTAGAAAAGGTCCTTCTGCTGGCTACAGCAAGCTTATGTCCATACCAGCAGGCACGAAGCTTAAGGTTACAAAGGTTGCAAGCAACGGATGGTCCAGGGTGTCATATGGAGGAAAGACAGGATATGTTTCAGGTGCATATCTCTCAAAGACAGAGATACTTCCTGCTACAAAAATAACCGCATCAGCCGGAAGCTCATACAGCCCATACAGGATGTACATTGCAGGGAAAGCCTTAGTATACAAGAATGGCGGAAAGTCATCAGGCCAGAGCATCATTAACGCAAACAGGAACGTCATATCGACCTGGGGAGGAGCTACACCCTGGTCCGGAAACGATGGATCCAACACTCATTTCATCGGGCATAATGACGGAGCATTCAGAGGAATCTGGAATCTTGCCATCGGAAGCACGATAATCGTGACTGATGGGTCTGGAAAGCCTACATCCTACAGGCTTACGAAAAAATTCATTGTCACTGACAGCGCTGTCGGTGTAAATGACGGACAGAAATACTTCAGTTACATAACATCGACTTCAGGCGGAGAGGTCATCACACTCCAGACCTGCAAGACATCAACGACAAACTGGATTCTGAGAGCAGAAAAAATCAACTGATTAGAACTATTGCGGCAACCGATTGGGGTTGCCGCTTTTGTTTTGTAATTGAAAGTTAATGGATTCGTAATATCTGATACATCCTCCCATGGGATGCTTGGATAAATAATGGCAAAATGATAAGGAGAAATATTATGAAAAATAGAGAAGTTGTACTTTATATCGCAGAGAGTCTGGACGGATTCATTGCCAGGGAGGATGATGACATTGCCTGGCTTGACATGGTGGCGGCGGAAGGTGAAGACTACGGATATGGTGAGTTTTTGAAATCGGTGGATACAGTTGTACTTGGAAGGAAGACCTATGAAAAAGTCAAATCGATCAGTACGGAATCTCCTTATACAGGCAAAAGGGTTTATGTTCTGACCAAAGATACTGATAAAAATGCTGATGATGTCATTTACTGCAATGATGTCCTTAAGCTATTCAAAGATCTGAAGGCTACAGATGGTGGCAGGATATTTGTTGATGGAGGCTCGGTGACAGTCAAGAATCTGAGAGATCTGGATATGATTGACCGTTACGTAATATCAATAATACCGGTTA
>DIWI01000026.1 GCA_002428415.1 Clostridiaceae bacterium UBA6110 | reverse complement strand
CCTGCATCTTCAGCAGCGAATACAGGTATCTTCTTTTCCAGCGCCAGCTTGTTAACGAGAGCATACGCCGAAGCAACTGTATTGTCAGTAGGGATGTATAGTGCATCGACCTTGGCAAGAAGAACAGGCATTACCTGATTCATTTCGTTTACGTTTGTGACTCCAGCTTCCTCAACTGCAAGTCCGATCTTTGCTGCAGCTTCCTTAAGCCTCTTGACCTGCAGTACGGAATTCGCTTCAGATGTATTGTAAACAACACCAAGCGTCTTGATACCAGGTATTATCTTTACAATGAGGTCCAGCTGAGGTCCTATTGGAACATCATCTGATGTGCCAGTAACGTTGGTTCCGGATTTATCAAGCGCCTTCGCAATTCCAGCATCCACAGGATCTGTAACCGCAGTTATGATAATCGGGATGTCCTTGGTGGAATTGTAAGCTGCCTGCGCTGTTGGCGTAGCAATTGCAAATATCATATCTACCTTGTTTGTCACAAAGTCCTTTGCTATCGATTGAGCTGTCTGAGCGTCTCCCTGTGCATTCTTGTAGTCGACCACAAGATTCTTTCCTTCTTCGTAACCGCCTTCCTTCAGTGCATCCAGGAAGCCTTTTCTTGATGCATCCAGCGCATCATGAACGACTATCTGTGTTATTCCGATTGTTACCTTTCCATCATCCTTTGCAGAACTGCATCCTGCAACGGTGAGTGATGCGACTACAAGAGCTGCAGCCACCAATTTCTTTACCATACTACCATCCTCCAATAATTCATGAATTAATTATGAATGTATAAATTATAATTGCCTTTGTGATTTTTTGCAAGTTTCATTTGATTGTTTGGCATAACGAAGCCACTACACTTATTGATTGATTGCACCATATCAGCATAGAATTGACATATCATCAAAAACAGCACGTATAATAATACAGTTTCTTCAATCTTTACACATGGTAACCATTACAGCTTCTAAAATGATATATTTCAAGCAAACAAAAAAGGGATTCCATCTTCTGAAAATCCCTTTCATACCACGCTTGTGGTCATCCTTCTTATCATCCATTTTCTGCTGCTTCTATAGTCCCTGAGAAGTCCCTGATATACTACCTCAGAGTCAAGATGCATGAAGTCATCCGGCTGCACCAGACTGCCATGCTTTTCAAATTCAGCTACCTGCGCTCCTTCAATTACATGAGTAACGAAGCCGGCGCAAGTGTATTTGTTGCTGCTGTACCTTGGCCTTCCAAGCATGAAATAAATCAGTCCCAGAACCGAATATCCATATGCCTGCCTGTTAGCCTTGAATCTGCTTATGATATCTTCTGCTGAAGCATACTGTTCGTCAGTAACCCTGACCTTTAAAACCATACACTGGGTTTCGGTCTTTACTGCAAAAACTCCGCCTTCAATATCCTCATCCATGAAAGTACCGATGAATGGATTCCACGTATACTTTCTACTGAAGCTGTATAGCTCCTCCAGATTCTCATCGAGAGCTATTGAAGCATGCGACCATGAGCCCCTGGTGTACAGCTTTATTGCAGAACCCAATGCAGTACCTGTACGAGTAAGCAGAATATATATGTCTTTCAAATAATCACCCCGTTTACAAAATAATATTTTAAACTCTTAAGTGGACGATTACAAGTTATTGGCTCAAATTCTGTCGCAATTTCAAAATTCATTAAAAAATACAAAATCCGGGCGAGTAATCGCCCGGACAATAGGCTGGAAATTCAATCAGATATAATTTTCGGGATTGACATGATCACCATTCACTCTTATCTCAAAATGCAGATGAGGACCGGTGCTCATGCCCGTAGACCCTACAAATCCAATTGTCTGGCCTTGCGAGACCCTTGAACCCAAAGAGGTGTTGAAGCCCTTCAGATGTGCATATAGCGACGATATTCCGTTGCCATGGTCTACTATGATGTAGTTGCCGTACGAAGAGTTATATTTAGCAAGTATCACAACTCCACCCTTCACAGCCTTGACCGCTGTCCCTGAAGCTGCTGCAAAGTCGATTCCGGTATGGAACTTTGAATACCCAAGTATTGGATGAATTCTCCATCCATACGGCGATGAAACCCTTCCGGAGACCGGCCTGATGTATTCAGATGATGGTGCTTCTGCGGCATTGTTGCTCGGAGCTGGCGCATTAGACGAGGAAGACGATGCCCGAATAAGATTCTGTATCTCTTTTTCAAGCGCTGCATTCTCTTCGATTATATCGCCGATTTCAGATGCTATTGCCTTTTCTTCAGCAGAAAGCCTGGACAAAGCCTGGTTCTTGCTGTACTCAATATCCCTGAGTGCTGCAAGCTTTTCTGAATATTTCTTCTTTTCAGCCTCAAGCGCCTTTTTCTCGGTTTCAAGCTTAGTCTTTTCAGATTCAAGCTCTTCTTTCGAGGCCAGGAACTTCCGCTTGGTTTCTTCAAGCTCATCCTGCTTCGCCTTGAGTTCTTCCATGAGAAGTCTGACAGCCTCAATGATCTCATTGTCCTTTTCTACAAGCCTGTTGATCATGGTCAGCCTGTCCGTGAACTCAAGGAGACTCTCTGATTCCACCAAAGCAAAAATAACATCACCGAATGAACTGTTCATATAGGATGCTCTTATTCTTGCATCAAGCATTTCTTTCTTTGCTGCAAGTTCGGCTTCCGTCTCTGCGATTTCTGCAAGCTTCTGCTCAATCTCCGCTTCAGTTTCAGCTATCCTCGCAATCAGTTCTGTGATTTTCTTGTTAGTGAGACTGATCTCATTTTCTTTAGCCCTTATTTCGGCTTTTATCTTGTCAGCTTCCTTGGTAAGCGCGGTCTGCTCCGCAATTATCCCCTGGAGTTCGGCATTAAGTGCGGATTTCTGTCCAGATACTTCCGACTTATCCTCCTGGAGTTCTTTTATGGTCTCTTGATTCTCTTTAATCTGGTTTTCCTTGTTAGTCACGGTGCCAGTAGCATAGGCATTGGTCTGGAATGCCATGACAATAACCAGGGTCATTGCAATGATTTTAATCTTACCCATAAAAGCCTCCTTTCTACAGTAATAATTTTACTACAAATATCAGGGAACATTATAGTTTCACCAAAATTTCACAAATAAGGATACCTATTTCTCAAGTCCCCTATGTCCCATACCGACGACGACTTCGTCGAGGTGAAGCAGACCGATGCTTAAGAATATGCAGATGCATATATCATGCTCAGATCTGGCAATACCTATCTTCCCGCCCACATTCAGATTGCTGGCCTTCATCATCACCTGAGCGAGCGCATCTCTGCAGGCTCCAATTACGGCACCTTCCTGCGCATATTCGTCAGCGATGAGCCCACCTCGCTTTGACGCGACAAGAGACCTCTCCAGAATTTTAGGTATGCTTTGTGAGATGTTGCCCCCGATATCGACTGCAGCACCCTTTATTCCCATTCCATCAAGATGGATGAGCATATCCTTTTCCTCTTCCCTTGTTGTTATCGCCAGCTTCATGGCAGCTTTTCCTACATCTATACTATTAAACATGATCCTCCTGACGAAATAAGGCTAGGCCTCTCCATTGCTCGAACCTTCCTTTATTTCCCAATGCAGGATGAAAGTAAATACTATCCTAAGTGCCATAACAATGACTAGAATAAGAAGCTCATCCAAAGTACCGATTATGATTGTCTTCAGAAGCTCCGATGCGAGAAGGAATTCGAGTGCTACTCCAAGTCCTCTTGCAAAATCCAGCTTGATCAGGTGGTCAGGTACGTGCCTGTTAATAATTCCCTTGACGTACATGTAAAACCCCTTGAGTGATGAAATAAGTATGATTACGATACCCATCAGCTCAAGCGGATAGATTGCGTAAGGTATGATATCGTGTAGTAGTTCTGATATGTGCATTTGTTCCTCCACATGTTTATTCAATTATATAATATTCCAAGTGATAGATAATTTCAATCCATATATTTAGCAGGATTCAAAACAGACTGGAATTCTCCTGAAGCATACGGTCCGATTTCCTCTCCCTCATATGTTACAGCCTTACCTGTATGGTTCATATAGAAGAGATGGTCTTCGCCTTCCATGGTCCTTGTAACCAGTTCAAGTCCTTCAGGCGAAGCGTGCGTCGTCAGTCCGGATGCTTTTGCAATTATGTTTGCCAGTGTGTCCATGGTCATGTCGTCAGCACCGCCTCCAACATAATATACAAGTCCTTTGCCATACCTGTTTACGGTTATACATGCCTTGTCCTTGAAGAATGGGTCATCGTACCTATAAAGCACTTCAGCGTTAACCGCATCAACCATATCCCTCCAAACGCTGCAGCTGCCTGCTGAACCGTCAGTCCCGATCAGTCTGGCATCCTGTCCCTGCTGGAGGCTCTCGCTTTCTAGGATGCTTATGCCAGCAAGGTCGCTTATAAGACCCGGGCTTGCAATTCCTCTGTGGACATTGTTGTTTCTTTTCTTTATCCCTGCCCTGTAGGAGAATATGACTGTTCCTCCCTGACTTGCGAATTTCTTTAGCCTTTCAGAAAGATTCTCATCCATTACCTGCATGACAGGCACTGCGACAACCTTGTAGCCGCCAAAATCCCTGTTTGCCGGAATGACATCGGTTGAGGCATTCATCCTGTGGAATGGCCGGTAAAGCCTTATCATCTCGGTTGTAAAGTCGAACAAGGCACTGGCTCTCTGTATTCTCCATGACCATATGTTGTCATAGTCGTAAACCACCGCAACCTCGCTTCTCATCGAACTTTCAAATCCAGCCCCGATACCTGAGGCTTTCTCGAATACACCTTTGGCCTCTTCGAACTTTCTTCCTTCTCTATCGTTATGGTCGATTATTCCAAGGCAAAATTGTTCCTGTCCCCTGTCCATTGCTCTCCACCTGAAGAAGAGCATACCGCTGCAGCCCCTTGAAAGCGCCTGCCATGACCACATCGCGGATTGCAGCGGTCTTGGCAGATACCCGATGATATCATGGCCCTGAGCTCCCATAAGCTGTTCCACAATCAGGAAGCTCCTGTCCTTCAGACATCTCATGAAATCATGGGCCATAGCCGTATGAGCCGGGCTGACAGGCTCCTTGAGCCCTCCCCAGACAGGATAGTTGTCGTAGGATACTATATCGAGCTGGTCAGCAATTTTACCGAAGTCAAATGCCTTTTCAAAGAATCCCCCTGAAAAGTTATGGGTAACGAACTGCAATTCGCCCTTGCATTCCCTGATTGCATTTAGCTGCAGCCTTGCGAATTCCTCTACAGAATTGCTCCTGAACCGGAAGTGATCAAGAAGCAATGACGGGTTGTGGACAGTGATCGTCTCCTTGGGAAGAACTATCTCATCGAAGCTGTTGTAAGTCTGTCCCCAGAAAATGGTCCCATATTCCTTGTTAAGTGAATCGATGTTGCCATACTTTTTTTCAAGGAACTTTCTGAATGCACTCTCGCACTTTGCACACCAGCACATGTCGCTGCCTTCGTGACCGAATTCGTTATCAGCCTGCCAGGCTATTATGCTCTTTCTATTGCTGTAATGCGACACCAGATTCTTTACAAGCCTTATTGAGAGTTCCCTGTATTTGTCCGAGTTGAAGCAATATTGCCTTCTCCCTCCAAATACTCTCGTGTGTCCGTGGATGTCCTCTGAATGGACTTCTGGATATCTTCTGCTTAGCCATGCGGGGAACGTTGCAGTAGGTGTCCCGAAAATCACATCAAGACCAGCATTCTCAGCCTTGTCCAGGACATCATCCCAGTACGAGAAATCAAACTGTCCTTCCTCCTTCTCAAGCATATGCCATGTGAATTCGCCTATTCTGATGGTATTTACACCCATCGTCTTCATTCTCGCGAAATCTCTCTCTATTTCTTCATTTTCCCAGTGCTCGGGGTAGTAATCGACGCCAAGAATCATATCTTTTCTCCCTTTCCCATTTCTACAGGATTCCGAACCTATATTCCGTATTGCTTCTATACGTTTCTCCCTGTTTCAGGATTGAATCCTCCAGGAATATCCCATCCTTTCCAATTGGAAGCCTCTGTACTTCCAGCGCTACAGAAACCCTCTCAGGCAAAGTAAAACCTCCCTCAATGACCTGTCCCTGCGCGTAATTCTGTGAATACAAGACCATCGCCTTGTTATCAGTCGAGATTTCCATGAACCTACCGGTTTCCCTGTCCCAAAGTCTTGCTTTTACTCCTGTTCCTTCCTTCAGTACGAACGGATGGTCATAACCTTTTCCAATGAACAGCTGCCTGTCTTCATATCCAATATCCCTGCCGATTTCTTTCATTGAGTTGAAATCAAATGGCGTACCCTTGGTTTCAATCAGTTTTCCTGTCGGTGCCGATGTTTCATCAAGCTCTGCGTATAGGTCAGAAGCAATCATAAGCAGATGGCATTCAATACTTTGTGAAAAGTCACCGCTAAGGTTGAAATACGAATGGTTTGTCAGGTTCACAAGCGTGTCACTGTCAGATACCGCTTTATAGCTTATTTTGAATACGTTTTCTTCAGAGAGTGAGTAAGATACTGCAATCTGAAGATTACCGGGGTACCCTTCCTCCAAATGAGGTGAGGTACGTCTGAAAACCACTGCGGCCATGCTTTCAGAGGTATTGACGGAAAAGCTGTATAGCTTCTTGTCGAAGCCCTCTCTCCCTCCCTGACCGGAATTGGTCCCATAATTTAGCGTGAGATTGAATGTCTCTCCTGATAAAGTGAATGTGCCGTCTTTGATCCTGCCTGACGTCCTTCCGATCAGTGCTCCAAAATAAGCAGGATTAGTCAGGTAGCCATCAGGATCCTCATATGAAAGCACTACGTTTTTGATGTTTCCATGGCGGTCAGGCACATGTATTCCGGTGATTATGCACCCGAAGTCCAGGGCGGTGACTTTCATCCCCGCTCTGTTCTCGAGTGTTATCTCATGAACCTCTGTACCATCAAGGTCAAGCTTCCTGCTATAAGCCTTCATACATTGCCTCACAGCATCTTCTGAAAGCTTCCCTTCCAGAATTGTCTCCCTTGAAGACTCCGGCATCCTTCAGGACGCTAAGGAATACTTTCCCGATTTCTTCATATATAATATTGTCGGCGTTGTCCTTGTCCATTGTATGCTCTTCCATGAGCTTAAGTGCGAAATGACCATGCTTCTCAAGTTCGTCATCCCTGAATATTCTTTCGATATCACTTGCAAGAATATGGTCCCTGACCAAGGCCATTTCTTTCTTAAGCCTTGCTGGCAGAACAGCAAGTCCCATGGCCTCAATAAGACCGATATTCTCTCTCTTGATATGATGATGACTTTCTGCTGAATGGAATATCCCGAATGGGTGGTCATCGTCTGTCCTGTTGTTCCTAAGGACTATATCCACCTCGTACAAGCCGTTCCTGAACCTTGTGATCGGGGTTACCGTATTGTGGCCTTCGCTGTTGGTGTGCGATATTACTCCTACTGATTCGTCGCTGTAATGCTTCCATCTTGAAAGTATGGAACCTGAAACCTCCACCAGCTCCTCGATGTTTCTACCCTTAAGCCTAATTACACTCATCGGCCAGAACAGCGTGCAGGCTTCAACATCGTGATCCTTGAGCCTTATGCAATCCAGCTCCTTGGCCCTCGCCATGGGAAACTCATAGTTCCCACCCTGAAAATGGTCGTGAGTCAGTATCGAGCCTCCTACAATCGGCAGGTCAGCATTGGAGCCGATGAAATAATGAGGGAACATACGGTTGAAATCAAGCAGTCTACTGAATGTCTTCTCCGTAACCTTCATTGGCTCGTGCTCAGCCTTCAGGACTATGCAGTGTTCATTATAGTATACGTATGGAGAATACTGCATGAACCAGTCTTCACCTGCAAGCTTCAATGAAACCATCCTGTGGCTTCCCCTTGCAGGGTGATTAAGCCTTCCTGCATATCCTTCATTCTCTTTGCATATCAGACACTTGGGATAGAATGAATCCTTGATCAGTTTGGCTTTGGCAATCGCCCTGGGGTCTTTCTCCGGTTTGGATAGGTTTATTGTCATGTCTATAGGACCATATTCAGTATCTATGCTCCACCTGATATCCTTCTCGACCCTTTTCACCCTTATATAGTTTGAGTTCCTCGCGAAATCGTAATACGAGAGAGTAGCACTCTCAGGTGAGGTCTCATATCTTTTCCAGAAATCCCGTTCGAATTCTGAAGGGGTCTTTATAAATGCCGCAATAACCTTTGTATCAAAAAGGTCGAGCAGATCTATGCTGTCATTTTCCACTCTTCCGGACTCAACTGCCCATTGACGTATATTATCAAGTATTGCTTCAACGTCTTTGCATCCATCGTGATACTCCGGAAGATCCTCATATCCGTCCTCACCGCATACTTCGAGGGCTCTGTTGATTGAATATATGCGGTCCCTTTCATCAGTTATGCCCTTTTCTACGCAAAAATCAGCAAGCCTTGTGATTTCTCTGAAAATGTTCAAAATACCATCCCGCCTTTTCAGTTATCAAATCCATTTGTATGGGTCATATGGAAATCCCATGCTGATGCGATTATTCCCACTATATCAGTATGCTTCGGCTCCCATCCAAGGATTTTCTTTGCCTTTTCCGACGACGCAACAAGCACGGCAGGGTCTCCTGCTCTTCTTGCTGCGATCTCCCTCCTGATACTCTGCCCTGCAGCCTTCTCGGCCGCATCAATTATCTCATTCACAGAGAAGCCTTTACCATTGCCAAGATTGAAGACGTTGCTTTCGTTTCCTCCCCTGAGATACTCCACAGCCTTAATGTGGGCATCCGCAAGGTCATCCACGTGGATATAATCCCTTATGCAGGTGCCGTCTCCAGTCGGATAGTCATCGCCATACACCATGATCTTTTCACGCTTTCCAAGTGGCACCTGTAAAACCAGAGGTATGAGGTGCGTCTCAGGCGAATGGTCTTCTCCAATCACTCCTCCATCTGCAGCTCCTGCTACATTGAAATATCTGAGAGCCACAAATTTAATGCCGTGTGCCTTGTCAGTCCACATCATCATCTTTTCCATTGCAAGCTTTGTCTCGCCGTATGTGTTGGTCGGTTCAGTAGCGTCATCCTCTCTGATCGGAACACTCTTCGGTTCTCCGTATACCGCAGCTGTCGAAGAGAAGACTATCTTTCCCACCTTCATGTCTGTCATTGCCTTCAGGAGAACCATTGTTCCATAAACGTTGTTGTCATAGTACTTCAATGGATCTGTCATGCTTTCGCCGACCAGGGAATTGGCTGCAAAGTGTATGACTTCAGTTATTTCCTTCTCTTTAAGAACCTTCGACATGAATTCATAATCCCTTATGTCCCCAACGATGAGCTCTGCTTCCTTATGAACTGCAGCCCTATGTCCTGTCTGCAGATTATCAACTACGACTACCTTCTCTCCCCGGGCTACAAGCTCCCGGACACAGTGCGAGCCGATATATCCAGCTCCCCCGCATACTAATACTGCCATATTATCCTCCTTGTATTGTCCGTATTCCACATCCAATTATATCAATTAATAGCACCAGATGCCACATAATGAACGTGCCCACCCGCTTAAGCGGATGGGCGCAAAATCATCAGGCTATTTCAGCAAAGTCTTCTGGCACCTTCACCTATGCTGACTACATAGAAATCTGCCTTATATCCCACCGCTTCCTGGTATTCCTTTGAAACCTTGTCGATGAAATTTGCTATGCTTTCATTTTTCACTATGCTCACAGTGCAGCCCCCGAAGCCTGCTCCAGTCATCCTGGATCCGATGACCCCAGTCACCTTAGCGGCCAGTTCTACAAGAGTATCGAGTTCAAATCCAGTAACCTCATAATCATCCCTTAATGAAGCGTGTGACTCATACATCAGCTTTCCGAACTCTTCCATGTCGTTTCTCTCGAGTGCTGAGGCTGCTCTCACAGTCCTTTCATTCTCAAGGACTGCATGTCTCGCACGTCTTCTAAGAACACCATCGGGTATAAGGTCGATGTTCTTGTCCAGATCTTCTCCCGTCAGCTCTCCCAGGCTTCCTATTGAAAGCTTCTTCTGCAGATGTGCAAGTGCTTCCTCGCATTCGGCACGTCTCTGGTTATATTTCGAGTCAGATAGTCCTCTGCGTTTGTTAGTGTTCGCTATGATTATCGCAGAGTCTTTGAGGTCAACCCTTTCGTAGCTGAACTCCAGCGTTTCAGTATCAAGCAGCATCGCATGCCCTTCACGTCCCATTCCGACAGCGAATTGGTCCATGATTCCGCAATTTACTCCTATGAACTCATTTTCAGCCTTCTGCGACATCTTGACCATCTCTATCATCGGTACTTCAAGCTTATTGATGTCATTGAGCACTACAGCAGTAAGCACTTCTATCGATGCAGATGAAGAGAGGCCGGCACCGTTTGGAATGTCGCCACGAACAAACATGTCAAAGCCCTGTGTGATTTCAATTCCTGATTTGTTGAAAGCGTAGATCACGCCTTTTGGATAATTTGCCCAACCATGTGATTCGATGAAGGCAATATCCTTGAGCTGGAATTCAATTATCCCAGCTTCCGGAAAGTTTTCAGAGTACATCCTTACTGTTTTATCATCCCTTAATGCCACTGCGCCATAAGTGCCTATGGTCAATGCGCACGGAAACACATGCCCGCCATTGTAGTCGGTATGCTCACCTATGAGGTTCACTCTACCCGGAGAAAAATATACGCCCTCCGGATCATATCCGAATATTTCTTTAAATCGACTTATTGACTGCTCCACAGAACACCTCCATGGCATCAAGAATTATCACTTACGCTATCTCTTTCCATCAGTTTGACTGGTATTACTACCTTCTTCCTGAACTCCCTGCTGCTTCCAATGCTTTCCAGAAGAAGGTCCACAGCAGCATGTCCCAGATAATCCTGGTATACCCTTACAGTAGTAAGTGAGGGTACCATGTATTTGGATCCGGGCAGATCATTGAATCCAATGATGCTTATATCCTTGGGGATCACAAGGCCAGCTTCTGAGATGGCTTTGTAGGCACCAAGAGCCATGCTGTCGTTTCCGAGAAAGAATGCTGTCGGCCTATCTGGTTTTTTCAATGCTTCCTTCATAAGCCTGTAACCGCCTTTCAGGGAAAAATCCCCGAAATAGCAGTCTGACTCAAGATATATTTCATTCATTAGCATGAATTCCTTATAGAATTTGAACCTGAGGTCAGAAACTTCATCCCTGTCAGGAAAGAATTCCCTTCCTCCGATGTATCCTATCCTTCTGTGTCCTCTTCCATATAAATATCCGAGGGCCAGGTCCATAGCTTCCTTGAAGTCAATAACCACTGAATCGCATCTGTTGTCTGTAGAGAAGTCTGTGAATACTATCTCATCGTTCAGCTTCATCAGGTTGTCTATATCGCTTCTGCCGTATTTGCCTATGGCAAGTATACCGTCGAGTTTTCTCGCAGTATCCTCATCACAGTCAAAATCAATTCTGACGACCTCTACGCCGAGATCATGGCATCTTTTTTCTGCGGCAAGCCGTATATAAAGATAGTAAGGGTCCCCAAGCTCCTTTTCAGAGTCGTACCAATTTAATATCCCTATTTTCTGACCGCTTTTGCTCTTCCTGTCCCTGACTGTCACATAGTCGAATTCCTCTGCTATTTCAAGTATACGACGCTTGGTCTTGGCCGTTACCTTAAGACTTTCATCGAAATTCAGAACCCTTGAGACCGTTGAAATCGACACTCCGGCTTTCTCTGCAATATCCTTGATCGTTGCCACTTTCACACCTTCTTCTGTTTAGACAGCATCAGTTTTTCCTGATATATTTCCTTATATCTATTGCTACTGCCGTAATTATGATCAGTCCTTTGATAATATACTGAAGATACGTCGAGACACCCATGAATGTCAAGCCATAATTGATAACCGTGAATATAAGTACGCCTGTCAGTATGCCTGGCACTGTTCCGATACCGCCTGATGTGGATACTCCTCCGACTACGCAGGCTGCTATGGCATCAAGCTCATACATGTTCGCAGTGTTGTTGGTTGCAGAACCAACCCTTCCTGCCTCGAGGAAACCACCGAAGCCATAAAGGATACCTGCAAGAATGTATACCAATATGACATATTTTCTTACATTTACGCCGGATACTGTAGCCGCTTCCGGATTTCCGCCGATTGCATACATGTTCTTGCCGAATCGGGTCTTATTCCAGAGAATGTATATGAATACAATTACTACCAGGGCGTAAACAACAAGATAAGGAATCTCGAAGTTCGTACCGGCAAAGAATTTTCCTACGACGAAATCAGTGAACTTCTGGTCGAAGCCTCCTATTGGCTGTGCACCATATGGCGGCCTGTCAAAGTATATTGATGTTATTCCATAAACTACGATCTGCATACCCAGCGTTGCTATGAATGCGGGCACCTTGAACACGGATACGGCGACACCGTTAATTCCGCTGAGAAGCGAAGTCGCAAGGATCGCGATGAGCACAGGAACTATTATCGGAAGTTCCTGCAGGTTGGGATACATCCTGTATGCGTAGCTGGTAGCCTGAAGCATCGATCCTGTCAGTACTGCTGCAAGTCCAACCTGCCTTCCTGCCGAGAGGTCAGTACCCTGAATTATCAGTATGCCGCCGACACCGAGTGCAATAATCATCCTTATAGCCGACTGAGAAAGAATGTTCCTGAAATTCCTGATGTGCAGGAAATTCGGTTCCCTGATTATTATCACAAGAATAAGCAGAAGCAGCACTATGTATATGGCGTGGTCTACGAGCCACTG
>DIWI01000025.1 GCA_002428415.1 Clostridiaceae bacterium UBA6110 | reverse complement strand
CGTTCTGCGATTCTTCGAATCTGCACGAACGATCCAACAAACCCTTGGTTTGTTGGTATCTGGTGTCTATAACTTTGAGGGTTACACCCGTTCCCATTCCGAACACGACGGTTAAGCCTCAAGGTGCCAATGATACTGCAGGGGAAGCTCTGTGGGAAAGTAGGTCGTCGCCAGATTTTTATTTTGGCTTCATAGCTCAGTTGGTAGAGCAGAGGACTGAAAATCCTCGTGTCCTTGGTTCAATTCCGAGTGAAGCCACCACACGCGATTCTTAGAATCGCCGTAGATAAAACGTCTTTAGGGACGTTTTTTTTGTTTGCTGAAATATATGAGACACTACAATTTGCATGTGATATATTCTAGTTGTGAAGAGGAGGTGCCTTGGTGAATTATCTGGCCATTGACATAGGTGGAACTGAAATCAAATATGCAGTGATGGATGAATCAGCTGAATTCATATTGAAGGATAGAATGCCTAACAGGATGAGGTCGGTCAATGACTTCCTCGACGTGGTCGAGACTCTGTGGGAAAAGTACGGAAAAGATGCTCATGGTATTGCGTTCAGCATGCCTGGCAGGATAGACAATAAGAAAGGCTATATGTATACCAGCGGAAATCTGGGATTTCTTGACAATACTGATGCAGCAAGTCTTGTAAGAGCAAAGATATCAGCCGATGTATCAGTAGAAAATGATGCAAAGGCAGCTGCATGTGCGGAAATTTGGAAGGGTGAGCTGAGAGGCATTGATGATGCAGTGGTGATTGTCATCGGTACAGGAATTGGTGGAGCGATAGTAAAGGATGGAAGGGTACATCGTGGCAAGAACCATAGTGCAGGTGAATTCAGCTTCATATATGCAGGTGACCCTGGAATGCCATATTCAGGTAAAGATACGTTTGCGGGCAGATGCGGAATAGGAGGATTCTTAAATCCTATAGCTAATGCAAAGGGAATCTTACCGCACGAGCTGGATGGGTTTAAGGTATTCGAGTGGATAGAGAAGAGAGATGAAGTTGTACTAAACGTGTTTGAAGGTTATCTCCGGGAGCTCTGCCGACAGATTGAAAATATCCAGTTCATGTACGATCCGGAGCTGATTCTTATTGGCGGAGGTATCAGCAGACAGTCTGCATTCCTGGATATGCTGAAAGTTTCACTTGATAAGTACCATAAAGACAACAGGTCACCAATGGCTAAGCCAAAGCTGGCAACCTGCAGGTTCTACAATGATGCTAATCTTGTCGGTGCTGTCTATAACTTCAAGCAGGTAATAGAGGGTAGATTGGAGTGAGGTCTTGATTTGGAAAGAGTGATTGAAAATAAGAGATATATGATGATAAGAGATGACCTGAGAGATTATTTCGGTGGGATGTATGGCGGAAATCAGCATATCGGCTCGAAGGGAATCGCAAAGTTCGGGTGTGGATCTGTGACTCTCCATACTTATGTTGCATATGAGGCGAGGAAAAGATATACAAAGGAGGAAGTGAAGGAGCTTCAGGAGCAGTTCTTCAAAAAATATCTGCTTGGTCCTACAACCGCGCTGAGGTTCAAGCTTGCCGCCATAGCATATTATGGGCTAAGGAAAAGGAAGGCTTCAGTCAGGATAATACACAGCCTGTACAAGGAAAGTGATGGACTCAAGAAGATAATGGTAGAGATAAGAAAGAATATTGAAAAGGACAATCCTGTGCCTCTTATAATAGGAAAGCGTACAATGAAGGGCTACAAGGATGAGCTGGATAATCACTGGGTCACCGTTACAGGGTATTCAGACGATTACTCAGTTGTCGTATCGAACAATGGAAGGATGGAGGAGCTCGATCTGAATGAGCTCTCACACAGAAGACTGTTCATTGCAATTGCAGCAATAAGCGTAAAATAGGGAGACATGGTGTCTCCCTATTTTACAGCTCACGATATGCTTCTTATGAAGTTTGCAATCTCCTCAGAATGGCCTTCAGCGGTAACCTTTCTATTGATGTAGATTATCTTACCTTCCTCATCGATTACGAATGTGCTTCTCTGTATTCCGATGGAGGTTTTTCCGAACATCGTCTTTTCTTTCAGGACATCATACTCCTCGCATACCACGCTGTCAGGATCGGATAAAAGGATGAATGGAAGAGAGAACTTATCTACGAACTTATCATGTGAATTGAGGGAATCCCTTGATACACCCAGGACAACTGCATTCAAGGCAGAAAGGTCGCTGTTGCTGTCTCTGAAGCCTTCAGCCTCGATTGTACATCCAGGTGTATTGTCCTTAGGATAGAAGTACAGTATTACTTTCTTTCCTTTGTAGTCGCTGAGTCTGTGCTCCTTGCGGTCTGAGCCGGTAAGTGTGAAGTCGGGTGCTTTGCTTCCAACCTCCAGATTCTTTTTCATATGCTACCTCCGATTATTTCCTGTATGATTAACTATGATAGCAAAAAAGTATTAACATGTTGAGGGTCTTGAGGTATATTTTGTGTTAACATGATATGGTTCACTGTTTCAGAAATTTGTGTTAGTATAAGAAAGTATACAATCAATCAAGGATTTAAGGAGAAGATAAATGGAAAACAAGATATTGGCTACAGTTAATGGAATGGATATTACATCTGATGTGCTTGACAGGACAATAGAGCAGCTTCCACCGGAAAGGAAGGCATACTTCCAGTCAGAGTTTGGAAGAAAGCAGCTTCTTGAGCAGCTGGTAAGTGTTGAGCTTATAAATGCATTCGGACTGGAAATAGGCGTCGACAAGGATCAGATGTACCTTACACAGATGGAGCAGGTCGAGAAGGAAATCAGGTTCAACAGCACCATGAATAAGATCATGTCTGAGATAAACGTGGATGATGCTGAGGCTGAGATTGCTTTCAAGCAGAATCCCGGAAAGTATGGCGGACAGCAGTCGGTAAGGGCGAGCCATATATTGGTAGAGAGCGAAGAGCTTGCAAATGACATACTGAAGAAGATTGTTGAGGATGGAATGGATTTCGGCGATGCAGCCCAGGAATTCTCATCATGTCCTTCCAAGGCACAGGGTGGAGACCTCGGTGATTTTGGCAGAGGGATGATGGTACCTGAGTTTGAGAATGCAGCATTTGCTCTCGAAAAGGGTGAGATGACAAAAGAACCTGTGAAGACCCAGTTCGGATACCACATAATAAAGACCACAGACAAGAAGGGCTTTGGAACAGCGAATTTTGATGATGTCAAGGAAACCATCAGGACTGAGCTTCTGAAGGAAAAGCAGATGGACCATTACACGAGGCTTCTTGAGGACCTGAAGTCAAAATACAACGTTACACTGAATTAGACTCAAGGCTCGCTTAAATAGCGGGCCTTTCTTGGTCCGGAGGATGAGATGAAGATATTGCAGGTAATCAATAATCTGGATGTGGGAGGTGCTGAGACACTCCTCAGTGCCTATGCGCTTAATTCAAGGGAGAATACAAGCGTCATACTTACACTGGTATCAAGTGACAGCTGGATCAAATCTGACCTTGAGAATGCGGGAGTAAAGGTAATCGACCTTGCACTTTATGACAAGTACAGGTTTATCGGTGCAATCAGAGGGATTGCAAATGTGATTGTATCTGAAAAGCCGGACATTGTTCATGCGCATCTGTTTCCACCCCAGTATTATCTGGCATTCCTCAGATTGTTTTTCAGGAAAATCCCGTTTGTATTCAGTGAGCACTCAACCAGCAACCGGAGAAGGGGCATTGCTCTCTTAAAGCCACTGGAGGCTTTGAGCTACAGATTATATGATAGGGTAATCGTCATAAGCGAGGCAGCCAGGAAAGAGCTAGGCAGGCTCTATCAAGGACACAACTGCACGATTGTGCATGGCGGTGTGGATGAAAAGAGGTTTAGCGGACCACGGAATGAGGAGTTTGATTTTGTTCTTGTCGCATCGCTTAGAGGAAAGGAAAAGGGAATTGATGTTTTTCTCGAAGCCCTCGCAATGATAAAAGACAGAGGATTTACTGCAGTTGTCCTTGGTGATGGAGTGTTGAAGAATGAACTTATTGAAGTTCGTGACAGACTTGGACTGAAGAAAACAGTGGATTTCAAGGGCAACGTGGGCAATGTCGGTGAATATCTCAGGAAAGCAAGGGTATTTGTCCTCCCATCGAGATGGGAGGGACTGCCGGTATCCATCATGGAGGCCATGTTTGCTGGAACTGTGGTTGTGGCATCAAGAACTGGAGGGATTCCTGAGGTAGTACCTGAAGATGACTGCGCTCTGCTTTTTGAGCCTGAAGACAGCGAAGACCTTGCGAAAGCTCTGGTGAGGGTACTTGATGACAATGAACTAAGAGTGCGTCTTGCAGAAAATGCCAGAAAAAGAGCTGGAACACTATTCTCACTTTCAGCGTTTACTTCAAGACTTGACAGATTTTACAGTGAAATGAAGAGAACCAGGAAATGAGGATTGACCTCTTCCTGGTTCTCAGTTTATCTCAACATCTTTAAGGCTTCTGACATAGACATGGCAGTTCCTGATTATCTCTTCATGCAGATGCTCCGAGAAGCTGTCATGAACTCCAAATACTTTCATTCCTGCTTTTCTTGCTCCAAGCATAGCCGCCGGAATGTCCTCGAAGACCGCGATAGATGAAGGACTCAGCTCCAGCCTGTCTGCAGCAAGAAGATATACATCTGGCTCCACTTTAGTCTTTCCAGCCATATCAGTGGTAACTACTACATCAAAGTATTGTCTTATCTGACGGGCTTCCAGGCATGCTTCGAGGATTTCCTCCGAGCTTGAGGTTGCAAGAGCTATCTTTGTGCCCTTTTCCTTGAGCTTTATCAGTATTTCCAGAGCGCCCTCCTTGAGCATAACATTATCACGGTATATGGATTTTACTGAATTGTTCCATTGGGCTTTAATTTCGTCGATTGTCTCCAGGAGATTGAATGTCTCTTTGAAGTAGACCGCAGTTTCATGGAAGCTCTTGTGGGCAATCCTTCTCATGAGTTCTTCTGGTTCAAGGTCGATATTTCTCGACACAAGGAAGTCTTCGTCCACTTTTCTCCATACCCACATGGAATCCACCAGAGTCCCGTCAAGGTCAAATATTACGCCTAGTACGTCATCAAGCATTTTACACTCTCCCCAACATCATAAAATGGACCACGACAGCATAGGAAGTACCGACAAAAGCACCGGCAGCAACATCTGAAGGATAGTGGACTCCAAGATATACCCTTGACATTGCAACCAAAGTTGCAAGCATGTAGTAGATGATTGAAATCAGAGAGTTGGATGTCAGAAGTGCAACGGTGGCGGCTAATGTGAATGCTGCTGCCGTATGGCCGGAAGGAAATGAAAACTGGTCCACACCAATCTTTATGCTGTTCAGATTAATCAGCTTCTCAAATGGACGCTTTCTCTTTATAAAGAATTTTACAACTCCAACAGTAATTGATGTGAAAAAGAGCGAAAGGGCAGCGGCTGCTGCAAATGAATTGAAGTTCCTTCCAGGAAAGAAGAAAAGTCCAAGGATTACACCAAGTGCGAAGACATCAGAGCCAAGATAGGTCGCACCAATGAAGAAATAGTCGAGTAACCTTGTCCTTAGCTTGTTGTTGATGTATAGAACAGCTGCCTTGTCAAATTCCGTTATTTTCTGTATCATGGCATCTCCGAATATTATGGATTCACGCATTTGCGTCAATATATTATAGCATGAAAAAGAGGAGACTGCTAAAGCCTCCTCATCATATGCAATGGGTCGAGAAATGTCAGCTGGCTAGAATGTCCTCTCGAATATCTCAGTCTTCGTGTGATCCTTGAAGTCCTCCCTGTCGTGTATGCCGAATCTACCCAGTATCTCATCGATCAAAAAGGAATTGGCCGCTACCTTGATAACAGATTCCTGAGCAGTCTTTTCGACGAATACAAGGCCTGCCTCCTTTGGAATCAGACCTTTAGGGCCTCCAACGCAGCCACCTATGCAGCCCATGCCTTCAACGAAGGATATATCTCCTGCCTCACCCTTCTTGACTTTGTCGAGAAGTTCCTTGCACTCCTTGACTCCGTTGGCTTGCATTGACTTGAACATCCTGTATTTAAGCGGGAACATCTCCTCAATGGCTTCACCTACGGCCACGGATACACCGCCAGTCCTCGCATAAAGCCTTCCGCCTTTCGAAGCATACTCCATCGACGGAATTCCGGTCATCTTATGAGGATCTATCCCAAGAGCTTCGAACATTACCTTGACCTCCTGGAAAGTCAAAACGGCATCAATAACTCCGGCTATGTCAGGATCCTTGGCCTCGGTCTTCTTTGCGATGCATGGCCCTATGAAAACAACCCTGACATCCTTGTTCAGTTCTTTCAAGATTCTGCCAGCGGCAATCATCGGGGATACCGAAGGTGACAAGTCAGGAACAAGGTCGTAGTAGATTTTTTTCAGCATTCCAACCCACATTGGACAGCAGCAGGATGTAATCATTAGGTCACCCGGCTTTTGGACCAGCTTGTCAAATTCGACTGCTTCCTTGAGTGTAAGCATGTCTGCAAAGAAGGCAACCTCGACCATGTCGGCAAACCCTGCCTTTGCGAATGCCTCGCGAAGCATGTCAAGAGTTACGTCATCGCCAAACTGGCCTGCTATTGCAGGTGCCACGGCAGCAATAACCTTCTCACCGTTCCTGATACTGGAGGCTACTGGCAGCAGTTCCACCCTGTCCATCAGTACACTTGAATCACATGCATCGACACAAAGCCCGCATCCGATGCACCTGGAATCATCAATCACGAAGGACTTTGTGAGCGGATCTTTGACTATTGCATTGAATGGGCAGATACTTTGGCATTTTGTCTTGCCGGTTGCTGACATGCAGGTATCGCTGCACTCGCCGACCTTTGCGATGACATTCTTGTTGACCTGGTAATTGGTAATGGCTCGGACAAGATTCCTTACATACTTGTCGTCGTATTCAATGTCGACGCCACACAGAACGGATACAATGTCTGTAAAGAAATCGAGGTCTTCCCTTTCCTGAGAAAGGACTTCAGTGAGAACATCCCTGAAGTTGTCATTATAGTATGCGGAAACTAGCTTTTTGAACAATTCCTCATGTCTTGACATTTGTACGGCAAGCCATATGGGGATTCCATCAGGCTATGCCATTCCCCCCTTCCAATACCGTTTTTAGTTTACCCTTTGACTCCATTCTATATTTTATTTCAAGTCACCTCAACACATTAATATTGTAATGGAGGTAAACATTGCTTCTCATTGTGGAATCATCGCATAACAGATAGAATATACAAAGACGGAGGTGGTGCGCCAGTTCGGCGCT
>DIWI01000031.1 GCA_002428415.1 Clostridiaceae bacterium UBA6110 | reverse complement strand
CTACTGACAACACCGTCGCTTCGGCGTATGCACTTGTCAACAAGCTGGCTCTGGAAAAGAAGATACCTGTATTCGCTGCTGAAGATGCAGGAGTAACAGCAGGTGCGCTTCTCAGTGCAGGAATCGACTACTACCAGCTTGGAAAAGAAGCAGGTCAGAAAGCTATTGAAGTACTTAAGGGTAAGGCTCCAACGGACATTGCCATAACCACAATAGCTAATCCTACTATTACTATCAACAAGGCTACTGCAGAAGCGCTCGGAATAACCATACCTGAAGACATCCTTAAGGGTGCGATAATCAAGTAGCTCGAGGAGGAGACTGATGGGAATCTTTATCAGTATTCTCGAACAGGGCACATTGTTTGCGATAATGTGTCTCGGGATATACATAACATACAAAATAATGGATTTCGCCGATATGACGGTTGACGGTACATTCCCTATGGGAGCTGCAGGGGTTGCCCTGCTTCTTTCTAGAGGGGTGAATCCCTTTCTTGCAACATTCCTGGCTGCGCTAATCGGTTCCTGTGGCGGTATAATAACAGGACTGATACATACCAAGCTTGGCGTAAATAAGCTGATGTCTGGAATACTTGTAATGACAGGATTATATTCAATCAATCTCAGGATAATGGGAAGGGCGAATATGCCTCTTTTCACATACAAGACAGTATTCACTCTGCCTGAAGTAGAGGTTGCTGGAGTCAATTTGAGCACACTACTGCTTATTACGGCTATTCTCTTAGTGCTGAAGGTGATTTACGACATATTCTTCAGGACCAAGCTCGGATTCTTTCTGAGGGCGGTAGGTGACAATGAGGCTATACTGGAGTCGCTGAGTTCAGATAGCCATAAGGTGAAAATCATTGGGCTGGCTATCGCCAATTTCCTTGCTGCACTTTCCGGAGCGCTTACTGCCCAGTATCAGGGATATGCAGACATCGGAATGGGTGTCGGAACCACGGTAATGGGACTTGCTGCCATAATCATTGCACTAAGCATATTCAAGCATATCAACCTGGGAATGAGCAATTTGGCAATAACCGGAGCACTGATATACAAGGCGATCCTTATAATCGTACTTGGCTGGGGAATCGAGCCGAATGAATTCAAGCTTGTATCCGCTGCAGCTGTGGTGGTTGCTCTCGGCTTTTCAGGAGGAGCTTTAAAAAAAACAAAAAAATCAAAAAAAGCTGAAGGGAGGGTCTTGAATGCTTCAGATAAAAGGACTGTACAAGAGCTTTAGCATAGGGACTCCTCTCGAAAACAGGGTCATAAACGGACTGGACATTGACATCAAGCAGGGGGAGTTTGCTACAATCATTGGCTCGAACGGTGCAGGAAAGTCAACATTCCTGAATCTCATTGCTGGTACGCTGGATGCTGATGAAGGTTCGATAATTCTTGACGGTCAGGATATAACCGATGTAAAAGCATTTAGAAGGGCTAACAATATCGGCAGGGTCCATCAGGATCCCAAGATGTCGGTTGCTTCATCGATGACGCTGCTTGAAAATTTGTCGCTTGCTGACGCAAAAGGCGAAAGTCTTAGCCTGAAGAAAGCGGTGTCTCAGGACAGAGTTGAAGGCTACAGGGAGAGGCTTAAGAGCCTCGAGTTGGGACTGGAGGACAAGCTCTACACCAAGATGGGACTTTTGTCAGGAGGTCAAAGGCAGGGAGTGGCTCTGCTGATGGCAGTCATGAAGAGACCGAAGCTGCTTCTGCTTGATGAACATACAGCCGCGCTTGACCCCAAGACGAGTGAAATCATAATGAAGATAACAGACCAGCTCGTCGAAGAGGACAGCATAACAACGCTGATGATAACCCATAACCTTAAGCATGCTGTTAAGCATGGCTCCAGACTTCTCATGATGCATGAGGGCAAGATAGTTTTCGACGTGGCTGGAGAAGAGAAATCCAGGCTTACATCGAAGGACCTTATTGAACTATTCAGGAAGAATGCCAACGAGGATGCCATGGAAGACAGGTCCCTGCTCAGTTTATGACAAGAAAATACTGAGACTGCCATTAAAACGGTGTTTTATACACCGTTTTTTTTGCGCGTGCAGATATTTGTTTTATTATGTGCCTATAACTTGACGCAAAAAAGCCTTGAACCCGCACCAAACCTCGCTTTCCGGCATTTACGGAATTTAATTTTTTAAATAGTATTAAAAGTATATATTGGAACCAAGATGCTATATTAGTATATGCAAAATTAAAAATAATATTATCATATTATGAACAAAAAATTGGTATTACCTATTTATAAAGTAGCATATTTTCAATTGTTATTATGTGAAAATCGCAAATGCTTCAGTTTGTTAAAAATGTCGATAACATTATTTGAAAAGGTATTCTCCAATATATATAATTCTTACGAAAGGGGGGGTTATCATATATTACAATGAAGCATTGCTGAAACAACTGAGAAGCGGCAACAAGAATGCTGAAGAAGAACTGATAAGACAGAACACTCCACTTGTGTACAGGCTTGTAAAAGACTATTACTACGCATGCAAAGAGCCTGAGGATATGAAGGACATCTTCCAGGCGGGCTGCCTCGGCCTCATCAAGGCAATGAAGAACTATGATTTCTCGTATGAGAACAAGTTCGTCACTTATGCCTATTACTTCATAAGGGGAGAGGCAAGGCGGGCGCATGAGGGCCTTAAGAAAAGAGAACTCACGATCAGTGACGTATCCATGGTGATGGAGGAAGGGGTGGGTGTCGAATCAAACGAAGATATCTTCGAGTATATCAGGAAAGGCAGACGGGACGAGGAATCCGAATGGAATACCTACGATTCTGTCATCGACAAAGTCCTTGTGGAGGAGATGCTTGAAAAGGTTACTCCAGTGCAAAAGAAAATTTTGATCTACAGGTATTTCGATGATCTTTCGCAGAAAGAGATCAGTGAGATATTGGGACTGCACCAGGTTTACGTCTCAAGGGAGGAAAAGAAGGCGAGGGATAAGATGCTTTCGCTTTTGATGACAGAAGATTGCACTCTTTAGCCCTGGCTGCACTCATTGAATGCCTGATGATTCAGGCTCTCTGTGCAGGCATTGCACCAGGAGTCATATTCCTTTGCATGGTATCTGCTTCAATACCGCTAATGAGATATGGCAGAAGGGTACTGGTTATTCCAGCAGCTGCGGCAGCGGCTGCTTTTCTGTCGGTAAATTTATATTACAGCGCTTCAATCCCCGAATCAGTGAGGGTTGGCAGAATCTATTCATACAGGGCGGAGGGTACAGCAGCGGGACGGAAATATCTGATTGAGGGTATAGAGGAAGGCTTGAGGGAAGGGGACATCATTAGAGGGATATTCGTGTATGAGGCAATGTCAGTCAACAAGGATGGATACATTGGCAAATTGGTTTTCTCTGACTACAGGATTTCAATAGATTTAATCAGCCGGGTCAAGCGGTTAAGAGCTGAACTGGGAGAAAATCTGAAAGACTGGTACGGGTATGATCGTGGCAGCCTCATGGGCTCCCTTGTGCTGGGCTACAGGACTGAGCTGTCTCCTGACAGGATGGCGACCATGGAATCACTGGGGATCCTCCATATCCTTTCGATTTCAGGTTTTCATATTGCTCTGCTTGAAAAGCTGTTTGAGAAGCTCAGGCTGAGAAAGTCAGGATTTGCTGCGATACTTATGTATGGCGCTGTGGTCGATTCTGTGCCATCCTACCGGGCGGTGCTGATGAGTATCTATAAAGCCCTGGGAAGAGCAGCAGGGAGAGACCCTGAACCTCTCACAGGCCTTGCAGCAAGCTTCATGATACAGGCTGCACTAAAGCCTTACCTTGTGTTCAGCTATGGTTTCGCACTGACTTATGTTTCAAGCCTTGGCATGATGCTACTTGGAAGAAGGATTGGACGAAGAATGACATGGATGCCATCTTCATTAGGTTCATCACTGGCAACGACTGTATCGGCACTTGCGCTTTCATTTCCTTTCGTAGTATCCATGTCTGGTGGAATGTCTGCAGGAGTCTTCGCAGGCAATATCGCCATGGTGCCGATATACACAGCGGTAACCTACGCTTCGCTTGCATCAGTCCTGCTCGGCCCAATAGCATTGGCAAGATATATCCTCGAGCCGTTAACTGCCTCGATGATGGAGCTTGCTCTAAGGGCTGGCGAAGCGGCTTCAGTCTTTTCCGCTGATTTGGGACTTCTAAGGATCGTGATGTACTATCCTGCATTTCTTGTTGCAGGATGGATATCATTCAGGAAGAAGCAATTCGGTCTTCTTATGGCTTTTTTCATGTGCGGTCTTTTGATTTCAGTGCCAACTTTTGAAAGGGTAGAAATAATAAATGATTGGGGTGACTGCAAAGTAGTTGTATCCTCGGGATTCAGGACGGTTATAATATCGGGAGAGAAGGTACCGGAGGCTGGAGAGATAGGTCTTGAGAAACCAATATTTTTTACACTCGGGGGCAGACGCGTTGAAATATCTGAAGGAACTGGCTGGAATAGCATGCCACTGGTCCATGTAGAAGGGAAAAGACTTAAAATACCATCCGAAATGAGTTATTATAATGGTATGGCCGTAGAAGCGGATTTCATATTCATATTCGGAAAGGTATACAGGTTGAAATAAATGGACTACAAGGAACTGGTCGGAACAGCACGAAGGAAGGCAAAGAGGGC
This sequence comes from Clostridiaceae bacterium UBA6110, assembly GCA_002428415.1. Lineage (GTDB taxonomy): Bacteria > Bacillota > Clostridia > Clostridiales > Clostridiaceae > Youngiibacter. Next base: position 25,682 of record DIWI01000031.1, on the reverse strand, counting down.
ATACTTGATATATGGACAGGATGAGCAGCTTATTTTTGAAGTCAGGAATGCACTAAGGGATGCTGTACTGGATGAGATAGGCGGAATGAACCATATCCGTCTGGATGGTACCAAGGCGACATATGATGATGCGCTGAATGCACTGTCCACATACTCCATGTTCCCAGGTGGAATACTGGTGGAGATATCTAAATGCACATTCATGGACAAGGAGGCAGGAAACGATTCTCCTCTCAGGGACCTGGTCGCAGGATATTTGGAGAATCCTAGGGAGGACCTCTACTTTTTTGCGTCTTACAAATATGACAGTGAGCTTGAAAAGAAAAATGTCTATCTTGATTCGTTGAAGAAGAAGATATCAGGTGCGAGCATTATAGAGCACATTGATGCAGTCAAGCAGAGAGGAATGCCTGAATTGGTAGAGGAAGCCTTTACAAAGAGGGGAGGAGCATTGCCAAAACCAATGGTATCCTTCATTGCTGACAATTTCAAGGGAAGCCTTCTGCAGCTGGAGAAGGAGGCTGACAAGCTTCTTGCTTACTCAGCAGGCAGAGAAATCACCAAAGCTGATGTTATGAAGGTCATGACGATATCTGATGAAAGACATGTCATGAACCTTCTGGACCTGATTTTCACAGAAAGAGGTATTGGAAGGAACATAAGGGATATTCTAAGCCTTCAGAACGACCTGATGTACAGGGGTGAAAAGCCTGAGGCGGTAATCGGCATCATTGGCAGCAGGATCCGATTACTTTTCGGACTAAGGCCACTGATAGAAGAGGGAAGGCCGATGACGGAAATCGCTGCGAAGCTCCGGACTTCAAGTGCATGGTACGCGGAGCGGATGAGCAGGATTTCAGGCTCCATTTCATACAAGGAATACTCACGGATATTCAGGATCCTGCTCGAAAGCGAGCTCACACTTAAGAGCAGCTCAGTAGATCCTGCATCTCTGCTTGAGGTTATGGTTCTTTCAATATGTGATGCAAAGGAAAACAGGTGAATGGGATTATGGGACGGTTTGATTTTTTCATGGTAGAAATACCTGAACTTCAGAGGGAAAGGGTAATAAGGGTATATCTCCCGGAGGGCTATGACAGGGGTCGAAGGAGATATGCTGTAGTGTACATGCATGACGGGCAGAATCTTTACCACAGCGAAGACTCAGCATATGGTGACATATGGGATGCGCAGGCAGCGGCAGACAGGCTGGGGGAAAAAGGTATGCCGGTAATAGTCGTAGGAATAGACAACGGCGGTGATGAAAGGCTTGATGAGTATTCTCCCTGGATATGCCCGCCCGCTGATAGGTTCGAGAAGGTCCATGGACTCCAATGGTCTTTTGGGGGAAAAGGGGTGAAGTACAGCGAATTCCTGGCAAAAACCCTGAAACCGCTGATTGATGAAAGATACAGGACTAAGCCAGGCAGAAAATCTACAGCAATCATAGGCTCTTCAATGGGAGGATATATATCAATATATATCGGGACCCGGTATCCTGAAATTTTTTCGATGATTGGTGCAATGTCAACATCTGTATGGGTTGAAGAGAAAAAGCTTATGGAAACCATCAGGGAGTCAAAGCTTAAATACCCTATGAAATGGTACCTTGATGTAGGGACGAATGAAGCAGGCGACAGGCGAAAGCGGATACTCAACAGAGGCTATGTAGATGGATCTGTTAGGGTATATGGAGCTCTCAGGGAGAAGGGTCTGTCAGACGATGATGTCAGGCTTTTCATAGATGACGGGGCTTTTCACAATGAGAAGGAATGGGCAAAGAGACTTCCTGAGGCACTGGAGTTCCTGTTCGGGTTGAGCAGATGACGGAAGGGAGTGCTATCAGGCCGAAGTGCCTTGTACTGCATGGTTTCGGAGGCGGCGTGCATGAGGTTGCTAACCTTGCGGATAAGCTTGAAAAATCAGGCTTCATAGTGTCATGTCCGACTCTTCATGGTCACTCTGGTGATTTGAAGGAATTTGGCAATTCTACCTGTGAGGATTGGATTGAATCAGCTGAGGCAGCTCTGGACAGACTCGAGACCGATGGAGGCAAAGCTGTAGTAATCGGATTTTCCATGGGAGGCCTTATTGCTGCCAATCTTGCGGAGAGGCATGACTTAAGCTCTGTGGTAATGATAAACACACCGATCTATTACTGGAACATACCACAGGTAATGATCAATCTTGCGGATGATCTAAAGGGCAGGAAACTTGAGAATACAAGAAGGTATCTTCAGGCTAAGCGAAATTCACCGATTCCATCGATGCTTCAATTTCTGAGGCTGCTTAGAGCTTCAAAGCCTAAATTCAGAGAAATCGGGTGTCCTGTACTTGTCATTCAGGCCAGGGATGACGACACCACAAGAATCAGCAGCGCATCATATATATACAGCCATGTGGGTTCTGACAGAAAGAGCCTCAGATACTTAAAGGAAGGCGGACATGTCGTCCTTAACAGCTCATCCTGCGATGAAGCCTGCGAATTAGTATTGGAGTTCCTGGAGGGTCAGAAGTGAATAGGATTGGTCTGGTAAAGATGTGTGTGAAAATTGAATTCATAGGGATACTGATGTTTTAGGGTATATTTTCGGGCAAATAAATAAACCGGTCGAATGACCGGTTTTATTTATTATGCCATAGCATTGAGTTTTGCAGCCAACCTGGACTTCTTTCTTGAAGCCATGTTCTTGTGGATTATGCCCTTGCTTGCAGCCATGTCAAGTGACTTAGTAGCAGCTGTAAAAAGCACTGCTGCGCTTTCCTTGTTGCCTTCAGCTACTGCTGCCTCATACTTCTTTATGGAAGTCTTGAGTGCGGACTTAACCATCTTGTTTCTCATTGTCTTAGTCTCAGTGACTCTTATCCTCTTGATGGAAGATTTGATATTTGCCATTGTTTCACCCCCTCCGGTTTGATTGTGCGGGTGCGGAACGACCGCTCCCTTAAGGGTCTCAATGCCGATTTTGGGGAAACCTGCATTTGAGTGGTTTATAACATGAGTATTATAGCATTTAAGGGATTTGCTTTCAAGAGAAAAGAAAAGAAAGATTCAGTCCGTTTTCAATGTTTTCATTGCAGCGGTTATGAAAACATAAAAGAGAATATTGCGCATCCATGTGTTATAATTTATGCTGAGATGATTTACGAGGTGAACAAGATGGGAAGCGAAAGACAAAAACACATCAGAAACTTTTCCATAGTCGCGCATATCGACCATGGCAAAAGCACTCTGGCAGACAGACTCATCGAGTACACTGGGACTCTGACGACGAGGGAAATGGAGACTCAGGTACTGGACAACATGGAGCTTGAACAGGAAAGAGGAATTACAATAAAGGCTCAGGCTGTAAGGCTGATATACAAGAGGGAAGACGGAGAATATATCCTTAATCTCATAGACACTCCTGGCCATGTGGACTTCAACTACGAGGTATCAAGGAGCCTTCAGGCTTGCGAAGGCGCCATACTGGTTGTCGATGCGACCCAGGGAATCCAGGCACAGACTCTGGCTAACTGCTATCTGGCCATGGGCAATGACCTGGAGATAGTACCGGTAATCAATAAGATAGACCTTCCGTCAGCGAGGGTGGATGAGGTCGTCAAGGAAATAGAGGATGTCATCGGGCTTGAAGCACACACTGCCCCGAAGGTTTCAGCGAAGACTGGCCTAAATATAGTCGATGTCCTCGATGCCGTGGTTGACAGGGTACCTGCTCCGAAAGGAGAGGATGATGCACCGCTAAAAGCGCTGATATTCGATTCATACTATGACTCCTACAAGGGGGTAGTGGCTTATGTAAGGGTAAAGGAAGGCGTCATATTTCCTGGAAAGAAGATCAAATTCATGGCCTCGAACAAGATATATGAGGTTACCGAAGTGGGCGTATTCACCCCTGGTATGATGCCTGTAGAGATGCTTTATTCAGGTGATGTAGGATACGTTACTGGCTCCATCAAGAATGTCAGGGATGCAAGGGTTGGAGACACGATTACAGATGCTGTTAATCCAGCTAAAGAAGCTCTTCCGGGGTACAAGAAAGCCATTCCGATGGTATTCTCGGGCATATATCCGATAGATGGAGCGAAGTACGAGGAGCTTAAGGAAGCCCTGGAGAAGCTGCAGCTCAACGATGCGGCGCTTTCCTTCGAATATGAGAATTCCGTTGCACTTGGATTTGGATTCAGATGCGGATTCCTTGGACTGCTCCACATGGAGATCATCCAGGAGAGGATAGAACGTGAATTCAACATAGACATCATTACTACAGCACCATCAGTAATTTACAAGGTGTTCAGGACCGATGGAGGCGTGATCGAGATCACTAACCCTACCAATCTTCCATCACCCAATGAAATTGAGTATATGGAAGAGCCAGTGGTAAAGGCCTCAATAATTACACCTACAGAGTATGTTGGTGCGGTTATGGACCTCTGCCAGACAAGAAGAGGCGTATACCTCAACATGGAATATATCGAGCAGACAAGAGCAATGCTTAACTACATACTTCCTCTAAATGAGATAATATACGACTTTTTCGATACCCTGAAGTCAAGGACGAGAGGCTATGCATCACTTGACTATGAAATCAGCGGATACCAGAGGACTATTCTGGTTAAGCTGGACATACTTCTCAATAGCGAAGTGGTTGATGCCCTTTCAATGATCGTTCCTGAAGACAGGGCGTATACCAAGGGAAGGAACATCACTGAAAAGCTCAAGGAGGTAATTCCAAGGCAGATGTTCGAAATCCCGATACAGGCAGCAATCGGATCCAAGATAATCGCAAGGGAGACCGTCAAGGCAATGAGGAAGGACGTTCTTGCAAAGTGTTACGGCGGAGATATTTCGAGAAAGAAGAAGCTGCTTGAAAAGCAGAAGGAAGGCAAGAAGAGAATGAGACAGGTCGGTTCCGTAGAGGTTCCTCAGGATGCATTCATGGCTGTCCTGAAGGTCGAGTAGCGTGGACAGGCTAGGACTCTATATCCATATACCATTCTGCGAAAAGAAATGCTACTACTGTGATTTTGCTTCATATTCAGGCAAGAAAGCCATTGTAGTGCCCTACCTTAATGCACTCTCAAAGGAGATCGAGGTAAAGACAAAGGGCAGGCATTTTGAAACCATATTCATCGGAGGAGGAACCCCCTCATATCTGTCAGCTGATGAACTTGGCATGCTGTCAAATATTCTCTCAAAGGTTTCAAGGACAGAAGACTGTGAATTCACCATCGAGTGCAATCCGGGAAATATTACCAAAGAGAAGGCTGAAGTGCTGAAGCTCATGGGTGTGAACAGGATATCCATAGGGCTTCAGTCATCAAATGACACTCTTTTGATGGATATCGGAAGAATACATACATTCAGGGAATTTAGAGAGAATTTCCTGATGCTGAGGGAAGCCGGATTCAACAATATCAATATTGACATAATATACGGACTCCCAGGCGAGACTCTTGAGATGCTTGGCAAGACGCTTGATGACGCATCTCATCTTGAGCCGGAGCATATTTCCTGCTATTCTCTCATAATTGAGGAGAATACGCAGTTCTACGAGAGAAGGCGAAGGAACACCCTGACATTGCCGGATGAGGATACTGAGGATGCCATGAAGGACCTTGTAAGGTCAAGATTGAAGGAACTTGGGTTCTTAAGGTACGAGATATCAAACTATGCGAAGGAAGGCTTTGAGTGCAGGCATAACAGGCTATACTGGGAATTCGGAGAATACATCGGATGCGGTGCAGCTGCACATGAATTCATTGGGGGCTTCAGGCGTGAAAACATAAGGACAGTCGAAGGATACATCAGGGCGATTGAGTCCAATGGGGACCCTTCGGTGAGAGTCCATGAAAATTCAAGGGAAGACAGCATTGAGGAATTCCTCTTCATGGGAATGAGACTTGTTGATGGGATATCCCTGAGCAGATTTCGGACTAGGTTTTCGGAAGATCTGATGGATATTTTTGGAGATGTCATAGGAAAGCATGTCAGGGATGGACTTCTTGTTCTGGAAGGCGACAGCATGAGATTCACTGAAAAGGGAATGGACCTTTCAAATCATGTGCTTAGCGACATGATTCTGACGGTCTGAAACATTCAGATAGGAATTCCACTAAAATGAGAAGGGAGGCGTAAGCCTCCCTTCTCATTTTACCGTTCCGGTCTTATTGCCTTTCAAAGCTTCAATCAGCGGAACCATTACAGCAGCAATGAATCCTCCTGAAAAGCCGTTGTTATAAAGATTAACACCACCATGGACATATCCGATGTTGGATACTACCGACATATGGGCGATACCAGCTAGTATCCCATAGAACCAGCCGTAGTAGCCCGAAATCGGTGCAAGGGTAGTGCCGAAAAGTGCAGCGAGCAGAGCGCTGGTTGAACTTGTATCGCTTATGTGCATCGTGGTCGCAAGGAATACTCCGGCTAGCACTGGGACTGTGTTTCTTGGATGTTTACCGGATGCCGAGAATCCTGCAATTGTAAAGATTCCTCCCATTATAGGACCATTGAGCTGCCCGCCGACCAGCAGCACGTAACAAGTGGTGATTAAGCTCATGATTGCCATGTTGATCAGCACTGCTCCGAATCCGCCTATAGCAATCAGGTCGGTACCTCTGCCAGAGCTCTCCAGAATCCTTTTGAATCCGTCAAGGCTCCAGCTGCACCGTGAAAGCCCAATGAACAGCATCACGTTTGCGATCGTAAAGATAAAGATTCCCATCTGAATATTATAGCCGGAGGCGGTAATATTCATGGCAGGACTTTCAAACCCAAGCCCCCTCAGCAAACCCATCATGAACATGCCGATTATTCCCGCTGTAAAGCCGATATTGTACAGGTTGAAGCCCTGGTGAAACTTGACAAATTGGTTCGCAAGAGGGGGAATCATCATACCCGCTATTATACCTGCAAGATTTCCGAAGATGATCCCAATCGGAAGAGGAAGCCCCAGACCGAAGGTGATAAGACTTGTCAGTGGTCCAAGAGTCGTGCCGAAAAGTGCGTAAATGATATTATTTGCAAACCTGTCCTTTTCGTACTTTGAGTATATGTAAACACCCATTGGCACTGCCCATGAATTGTACAGGTTCTTTCCAAAGAATGAAAACCCTGCGAGAGTAAGATATGCAGCCACCATCGGTCCTGAAAGCTCTTTCTTCGCCCGCTTTGCTATACCGAGCCCTAGTATAAGCAGAAGGCCGCTGTTCATGAACGCAGCTCCGGGATTTCCTATTACAAAATAGTCGGATATCAGGGTACTTGGAGAAATCATTATTCTGTAGAGGCCGTTTACTATTTCAGAGGGCGAATTAAGCACCAGTGAAAATATTATCTCGATTATCGCGATGATATAGAGAAACATGTACCTTTCGCCATGAGGAAGGTCTGGATACAGCCTTTTTAGTGCTCTCATCTGACAAACACCAGTTTGTCAGATGCAGACAAGCCTTCCTCAAAGGAATAGCCGCCATAGTTGAAACTTCTGATGTTTTCCAATGAATTTATCCTTTCGACAGCAATATACCTTGCCAGCATTCCTCTTGCAATCTTTGAAAATAATGGAATAATCCTTGCTGAATCCCCTTTTTTCTCCCTGAATTCCACATCGATGACTCTTAGCTTGAGGTCTTTTCGAGTCACAGCCTTTGAGTATTCCTTCGAGGCAATATTCAATAGAATGCCATCTTCAGATTCATTTTCAAGATTCCTGGCAAGTTTGTCATCCCAGAATGAGTACAGGTCATGACCGTACTCTGTTATAACCTTCGTACTCATTTCCAGTCTGTAGGGCTTTATCCTGTCCAGTGGCTTTAGATAGCCATACAGACCTGACAGGATCCTGACATGGCGGTTGAGGTGCTTCACGGCATCGCTGTCCAAATCATCGATAGCGAGTCCCCTGTACACATCCCCCTTGTAAAGATATGCGGCAGGATAGGAGTGCGCTTTTAAGAAACCCTGATACCTCGCATAATTGATTTCTGCAAGCTCGTCACTGATGCCCATAATGTTCATGAGCCCGGTGGGGTCGAATTTTCTCATTGTGGCAGCTAGAAGTTCCGCATCGTCCTGAAACCTTGGAGTGGAGGTTCTTACCTGAACCTTTACTTCATGCATTGTCTTTGACGGTGAGAGAATAGCGAGCATAGTACCTCCCTTATTTATGAATGAATTCTCGTTTGTCCGAAAATTACAACATTTATTGATGAATACATTTACAATCATTATAATTGAATTGAAGTTCACTGTAAATCAGGGGGTAAATATGAATTCCATAGATTTGAAAACAATAAATGCAATCAGATTCCTTTCAGCTGACATGGTTGAAAGAGCTGGTGCTGGAAGTGCCGGAACTGGAATGGGGTCTGCAGCGATTGCATACAGCCTTTTTTCCAACCATCTGAAATTCGACCCTGAAAATCTGGAGTGGGAAAACAGAGACAGGTTCATCATGGCATCTGAACAGGGAGGACCTTTGCTGTATGCGCTCCTTCATCTTTTTACCGGCAACATCAATACTGAAGATTTGAAGAGGTTCGGCCAATGGGAAGCTAACATGCCTGTATACCCCGAAAAAGATACCAGGAGGGGTGTTGAGGCAACTATCGGACAATACGGCCAGGGAATTGCTAATGCGGTCGGCATGGCTGTGGCCGAAAGGTATTTGGCTGAAAGGTTCAACAAGCCAGGCTATGAAATTGTTTCGCACTATACCTATGTTCTGGCATCCGATGAGAGCCTGATGAACGGAACTGCATCGGAAGCATGCGCAATAGCCGGAAAGCTTAAGCTTGGCAATCTGATCGTGCTTTATGAGGATGACGGAATGACTCCCGATGGGCCTTCCCAAGAAATGTATCCGGAGGATATTCGGATGAGATTCAAGGCTATGGGATGGCAGGTCCAGGATGTCCGGGACGGGAACGATCCGGATGCGATAGCGAATGCGATATCCCAGGCCAGGAGGATACACGGCAAACCTGCATTGGTCTGCATCAAGGTTCAGACAGGGTATGGATGTCCTGGTAAGGCAAACACCAGGGAAGCCCTTACAGGACCGCTTGGAAGGGCTTCAATCAGCAAGGCGAGAGAAAGCCTCAGGTGGACCTTCGGCAGCTTTGTAGTGCCTGATGACGTCAGGTCGAGGATCAATGAGATAACTATGGTGAAATCACGTGAAGCTTTAAAATGGAAGAATCTGATGGAAGGCTACAAAAAGGATTTCCCTGAATTGAATGAGGAACTTAAATGCTGGTGCGGCAGAAAGCACCTCAGGAACATTGACGTAGAGGGTCTTTACAAAAATGGAAAAGACAAGGAATCAACCATGGAGAGCTCAAAGAAGATTGTCGACATATTTATGGATAGTATCGGTTGCCTGATTGCCGGGTTTTCAGAAACTGATGGTTTTGAACTGACCTCAGCTGACAGCGGCAGCATAAGGTCATCCGGTATGAAGGCACTGAAATTCGGCTGCAGGGTCAATGCGCTTGGGGGAATAGCAAATGGAGCAGCTTTGCATGGCGGAATCAAATATGTCTCTTTTGCCAGAGCATCTTCGGGTTACGGACTGCTGCCGGCAATGAAGCTTTCGGCAATGATGAAGCTGGATAACGTATTCGTGCTTACTGATGACAGCCTGTCACTTGGAGAACGAGGGCAGGCAGGGAGAGCTCTGGAAATTCAGGAGCTCATGGAGGGTATAACCGGACTTGTCATATTCAGGCCAGGCGATGCAGTTGAAACAGCATCTGCATGGATAAAGGCGATGGAGTCAGTCACAGGGCCTACAGTAATAATGGTTTCAAGGATAAATGCTTCACTTTTAAAAGGTTCATCAAAAGAGGCCGAGAAGGGCGGATACATACTGGCGAAGGAGACATCGAAGAAACCTGACCTGATTATCGCAGCCACCGGCTTTGAAGCAGGAATAGCCCTTAAAGCCAGGAAAATCCTCATTGAGAAGGGAATGGATGTCAGGGTCATCAGCATACCGTCTAAGGGGCTTTTCCTGACTCAATCCAAAGACTACATGGATGAGGTACTGGCAAAGGACATTAAGAAAAGGATGGCAGTAGAGGCGGGAAACCCTTCAAGATGGCAGTGGTTCCTGGGCAAGAAGGGTAGATTTGCAATAAGCGGTGAGTGCAATGGTACTGGACCATCACAGACACTGTTGAAAAAATGCGGACTTACACCTGAAAAAGTGGCAGAAGATGCACTTAAGCTGTTAAAATGATATTATGAATCAATTCCATACAACATTAAAAAGGGAGGAAGTCATGGACAAGAATTTGCTTAAGACATACGACAACAAGCTGGAGAGACTTTCGAAGGCACTGGAGAAAAACAACATCAAGACAGTCATACTTGAAAAGGCTGAGGATGTTAAGGGGTTTCTTGATGAAAGGATACCAGACAAGGCTAGTGTTGCTCTCGGTGGATCGATGACGGTAATGGACCTTAAGATTCCCGAATACCTGAGGAGTAGGGATCTTGTGTTCCATGACAGATATGCTCCAAACCTGTCGAAGGAAGATATGAAGCAGGTCTTCAGGAACAGCTTCTCAACCGACTTCTACATATCATCAACCAATGCCGTAACTATGGACGGTACACTGTACAACGTGGACGGAACAGGCAACAGGACAGCAGCTATGATTTACGGGCCGGACAAGGTATTTGTAATAATAGGCCTCAACAAGATAGTAGAGGACGAGGTCGATGCAGTCTCCAGGGTACAGGGAATAGCAGCACCTGCAAACAACGTAAGGCTTAATACAGGGAATCCCTGCACCGTATCAGGAACCTGCATGGACTGCTCAAGTCAGGCGAGGATCTGCAACATATACACTCTTATAAGAAGACAGAATGTGAAGGACAGGATAGAAGTAATAATAGTCAAGGAAAATATGGGATACTAAAAAAGATCCGGATGTGCACTAATGCATATCCGGATCTTCATTTTCATCTGATTGATCAAGTCTGTTTCCAGGTTATCCCCTCAAGCGTAAGGAGAAGCTTCTTGAAATCAGTCCCACCTGTATACCCGCCAAGTGTTCCATCACCGGCAATTATCCTGTGGCAGGGTATTATTACACCGATAGGGTTTTTTCCTACCGCTCCGCCGATGGCTCTGGCAGCCTTTGGATCGCCGCATCTTCTGGCAAGCTGGCCGTATGATATGACTTCTCCGTAAGGGATGCTTAGAAGCTCTTTCCAGACCCTTTCCTGGAAGCTGGTCCCATGAAACACCAAAGGAACGGTGAATTCCTTCCTTTGGTGCTTGAAATACTCATCAAGCTGCCTTGCTGCTTCCTCAAGGACTGAACCTGAAGGTGGAGCTTCAATTGGCCTGGATGTGAAGGCGAGGCCTGTAATTGCACTGCCATCACCTTCAAGCTCGATGTTTCCGATAATACTGTGTATTACAGCTCTCTCAGTCATCAGTTGCCTCATGGATTTCCATTTCCGATACCGTTGTTGCCGTTGTTGCCGGCTGGAGGTACTACTACAGGGATGGTCGGGTCGACAGGGATCGGTTCCGGCTCTACCGGCGGGATGTGTATCGTGCACAGCTCTGTTGGCTGAGTCCCGTCGATGAAGAGGTCGGTCCTTGCAGTTCCAGCCGCTGTGCAATAGTCATTAGGTATTGCACCGGATTCCGTACAGAATGAACCCTGTACGATACCTCCGGGTCTCTTGATATCCTTGACTGGAAGTCCCTCATGAAGGAACTTCATGATCTTTCCAAAAGCAACTTGGGTTGCGTATGATGTCTGGACTGCTCTGGAGCCTGCCTTATGAAGCTCTTCATGTGTATCGGAACCGATCCACATTGAAGCTGAATAATAAGGGCTGAGACCTGCAAACCAGGTATCTATCCTTCCCTGGGATGTTCCGGTCTTTCCTGCTATCGGCATGCTCGTAAGCTTTGCGCTTGGCACGTTGTTCTTAACAACATCCTTCATTATGTCGTAGAGGATGTACGCTGTCTGAGGCTTGATGACCTGGGTTGATTCCGGCACATTCTCAAGGATCACGTTTCCAGCGGCATCTGTTACCTTGGTATAAAGTATCGATTCCGTGACGATTCCGCTGTTTCCGAAGGCGCCGTAGGCTGTTGCCAGCACAAGAGGATTGCCTCCATCCTTGCCGTCCTCGTGATTCGATCCAAGGGCGAGAGTCGATGCTCCAACCGCTGAGTTATCTTTGGAATAAACCAATCCGAATTTTTCTCCATAGCTCTGTGAGGTCTGCTTACCCACTACATTGAATGTCCTTACAGAAACGGTATTGTAGGAATTGACAATTGCCGTCCTTATATCAGTCATTCCTGTATATTTGTTGTTCACGTTAAGCGGGCTTGTGGTGAATCCAAGATTCTTATATATAGCAGGTTCAAGCTTGGTGTCATTTGCCGTACTTCCCAGCGTGATTTTTCCAGTGTCAATGCCTGGTCCGTAAACGGTAAGGGGCTTCGTTGTGGAGCCTATTGACCTTAAGACTGAATTTGTGAAAGTGGGGGAATAGTAGGCCCTGTTGTAGCCTGAAGCCGCGTCCTGGTTCCTTCCTCCGATTATTACCTGTACCTGTCCAGTCTTGTAGTCCACTGCTGAAAATGCAGCCTGTGCCTCAGTCGTTATCTTTTCCTCAACCCACCTTGAACCATCGGCAAGGGTCTTGACCTTACTCTCCGGATCTGCTGCAGTTGCTTCCCTGAGCTCTGGCTTATCATATTCGCTCTTGATGTTATTGAAGTCATTAAGTATTGACTGAGCGTAATCCTGTGCAGCCCTGTTCATGGTGGAATGTATAGTGAGGCCGCCGTAGCTTAACAGTCCATTTATTTCCTCATCGGTAAGGCCGTTCTTTTCCTTGAGGTCGGCCCTGACCTGGTCAATTACAGGTCTTGTGAAGTATTCGTAGTTGTACTTGTCGGTTATGAGCACAGTCTGATTGAAGGTTATCCCTGTGGCGTTGAGTTCAGCTATCGCTGCGTCATATTCCACCTGGGTGATCTTTTCATTCCTGAGCATAGCCTGAAGTACGAGCTTTGTCCTGTTGATGTACTTTGCAGGATTGGCCTTGGAGCTGTCTGAAAAGGCATAGTAAACAGACGGGCTCTGTGTAGTGCCGGCAATGTATGCAGCTTCTATAAGAGTCAGGTCCTTTGCATTCTTTGAGAAGTACTGCCTTGCAGCAGCTTCTACTCCATTTGCCTTTCCGCCAAGGAATATGCCGTTCATGTAAGTCTCGAGAATCTGTTCCTTTGAAAGGACCTTTTCAGCCTCAAGGGCCATGAATATTTCCTTTATCTTTCTTGTATATTCCTTGTCCCTGGTTAGGAATGTGTTCTTTATTATCTGCTGGGTAAGGGTTGATCCGCCCTGCATGTCTCTGTTTCCGGTGATTCTTCCCACCACATCCTGAATAACGACGCTGATGGTTCTTCTGTAGTCAACACCGTTATGCTTGTAGAACCTTTCGTCTTCAATTGATATGAAGGCGTTCTGCAGAGTCGTTCCCATTTCCTCAAGGGAAACCGGGAACCTCACCTCATCGGTGTGGATGATGTCATACTGCGTACCAGTCGAGTCAAGGATGACGGAAGGCTGGTTCTGGTGAATAAATTTTGCAGCGTTCAGTTCCGGGGCATCCTCCGCAATGGCAAGGCTTATCTTGGCGGCATAGAATCCACCGACAAGTGTCGCTACCACAAGAGCTATGAAAAGGAATTTTATTGTTTTTATGACCATCGTGAATCCGCTAGTTTTTGCGTTCACCCTTCTTTTGGGCTTTCCATTCATACTTTGAAAACAACCTCCATTGAAATTTATAAACCATTATATCATAAAAGATGCCGCACCTTAAGGAACGGCATCTTTAGAAAATCTTAATATTTAGTGGGATTTTCAGAATATTCTACTGCCAGTTGAAGACAAACGGAATATTCCTGTAGTAGTCGCCATAGTTGAGGCCATAGCCAGCGACAAAAATATCGTCAATCACAAATCCGCAGAAGTCAGGTACTATATCAACCCTTCTTCTCGATGGCTTGTCCAGGAGTGTACAGCATGCGGCTGCCTTTGCACCCTTTGCCATTACGTGCTTCATGACGAAATCCATTGTTATTCCGGTATCTATGATGTCATCCACAACAAGAACGTTGAAACCCTCCAGGTCATCCGCGATATCAGTTACTACGGTCACCCTGCCGGCTGATTCCTCTCCATGGCCATAGGATGAAGTTGTCATGAAACCTATCTTTACCTCGGTATCCATGGCGCGGACCAGGTCAGCGGTAAAGATGAAGCTGCCTCTCAGGAGGGAGAGCACATAGAGCTTCTGACCCTTGTACCTTTTTGTTATCTCTTCTCCGAGTTCCCTGATTCTTTCCCTTATTTCATCTGCCGATATCAATACATTCATCTTTTTATCTTCCATGTGAACCTCCGCACTCTGCGTACACTGTAATTCTTGTACTAAATACTATATAATTAAAGGAAATATGTCAAGAATTTGGAAAAGAAGGAGGAAATCTTGTGATTTCAGGAAATATTGACGGGATCAGAAAAAGGATTCTGGATGAACTAGAGACTATATTCGAGCTAAAGACACCAAAATACCAGATAGCATCGCAGGAGATCACGGACCTCATATCAAGGTTGTCCGGGGAGACCGAGAGGGAGATATCTGTCGCAATCGACAGGAGGGGAAAGGTGCAGGAAGTCACAATAGGCGACTCCAGCAGCGTATCTCTGCCGCTTCTCGACGTGAAGGAGAGAAAGCTGTCAGGTACCAGGATAATACATACTCATCCTAACGGAAACCCAAGGCTTTCGGCCCTTGATGTCTCAGCTCTCGTGAAGATGAAGCTGGACTGCATTGCAGCTATAGGACTTGGTGAAGAACCTACAATGGTAATAGGCTTCCTTACTGTAGATGAAGGAAGGCTTGCAGCACAGGCTACGCAGCCGATGGATATTCAGTCAGCTTTGTCATTTGACATACTGGACAGGATCACATTCAATGAAACCCTCATGAAGCAGGGAGAAAGCATATCGGAGCCTGAAGAACGGGCAGTTCTTGTGGGTATTGACACTGAGGACAGTCTTGAGGAGCTCAGGGAGCTGGCAAAAGCCTGCAACCTGCCGGTTGGCGATATCATTATCCAGAACAGGGATAGGCCTGACAATGCCTTCTTTGTAGGAAGCGGAAAGGTCAGGGAAATTGGTGAGAGGCTGCAGCTGACAAGGAGCAATGTGGTCATATTCGACGATGAGCTAACCGGAACCCAGATAAGGAACCTCGAGGAGCAGCTCGGAGTTAAGGTGATCGACAGGACGACGCTGATACTTGAGATATTCGCAAGACGCGCCAGGTCCAGGGAGGCAAAGCTGCAGGTAGAGCTTGCTCAGCTGAAGTACAGGATGAACAGGCTTATAGGTCTTGGCACGGTAATGTCGAGGACAGGCGGAGGAATCGGCACTAAGGGACCAGGCGAGACGAAGCTTGAGATAGACAGGAGAAGGATAAGGGAGAAGGTAACTGACCTTACAAGGGAACTGACAAAGATTACCGGTGTAAGGGAAGTCCAGAGGGAGAACCGTGAGACAAATGAAATCCAGAAGGTTTCCCTTGTAGGCTACACTAATGCGGGCAAGAGCACACTAAGGAACGCACTGTATGAGATATCTTCCAAGGATTCAGTCGTCAAGGAGAAGGTCTTCGAAGCAGACATGCTTTTCGCGACCCTTGATACGACAACCAGGGCCATAGCCCTGAGGGACAAGCGGATCATAACGCTCACGGATACAGTCGGATTTGTAAGGAAGCTTCCGCATGACATTATCGAAGCATTCAAATCAACCCTTGAAGAGGTGGTCTTTTCTGACCTGCTTGTGCATGTCATCGACGCATCCTCGGATGATGCCTATAAGCAGGCTATTACTGTAGACAGCGTCCTTGAAGAGATTGGCTGCGGGGACAAGGATACGATAATTGCACTGAACAAGGTGGACAAGGGTCTGAGCTTTGTAGTGGAGGACATACGTGAGCTCTATGAGGGCAAGCACAAGATCATCGAAATATCCGCAAAGAACGGCAAGAACCTTGAGCCTCTCCTTGACATGATTATGGAAGCCCTGCCAAGGACCCATAGCGCAATCGAGGTCCTGGTGCCATACAGCGAACAGAAGCTGCTCTCATCGATCAGGGCAAGAGGAACTGTAATCACAGAGGAATACAGGGAAGCTGGAACATATGTAAAGGCTGAAGTGCCTGACAGGGATCTCTACATGTATGAGAAATTCCTTATCGGAGGAAATAAATGAAGAACCTGATTTTGGAATATCAGAAGGCATACCAGAATGTCGCGCAGGCTCTTGAAGCCAACCATGAGGTGCTGGGTGCGTTCGTATTCGGCAGCATGGTGACAGGTGACCTCTGGGAAAATTCCGATATTGATTTTTTTGTGATAATGAGGGAATCTGAGAGCGGCATAAGAAACGTATACTCAACAGAGTTCGGCGTACCAGTCCACCTTAAGGTCATTTCGAAGGAAGAGTTCCTGAACCTTAAGGGGTTCAGGGTGAAGGGCAGCTATATGCACAGGATATTCTCTTCTTCCAAGATAGTTTTTTCCAAGGATGAGGAGATAAGGGCCAAGTACAATGATGAAAGATTCTATCCTGATATGGACAGAAGGAAATGGACATTATCTTACCTTGGAAGGCTGATAAAGACAATAGATTCAACTGAAAAGTTCCTTGTTGGATCCAACCTTTTCGGAGCATTCAGGACACTCATAGATTCCATGGAGCTGTATGCTTCGGTATATGTGAATTCACGGGGCTATATGATATCAAAGGATACATTGTCAATGGCTGCAAACCTTGACAGGGAATTCGACAGGCAGTTCAGGACCCTGGTTGGAGAGGGCGATCTTGAAGCAAGGATCACAGAGGTAAACAGATACCTGAAGACCACGATCGACATGGAGATTCAGCATGCATCAGAAATCCTACTAGCCTACCTCCGGGAAAATCCTGGATTCAAGAGCGCCAGGGAAATATCAAGGGACCCCTTCTTCTCGGATTTTTCAATCGAGATGGAAGGAATACTCTCACTGCTCCACTCGAAGAACCTCCTCAAGATGGAGCTGAGGGCAGTTAAGACCTTCGAAAGAAGAGAACTTATAAGGGAGAATGTGTACCAGATATAATGGGGTATAGGACACTAAGGAATGAAGGGTCATCTGAGTTCACTGAAAAGAAATCAGTGTTCATCGGCTCTGGCAGGAGAGTGGAAAGCGAGGAGGAGGCAAGGGCCTTCATTGACAAGGTAAGGAGCGCCTACAAGGATGCAAGGCACCATGTCTATGCGTATACCATAGGGGAAAATGAGAACATACAGAGATACTCTGACGATGGAGAGCCTCAGGGGACAGGCGGTATACCAGTACTTGATGTCATCAGGAAAAGTGGATTGAAAAATTCCGTCATAGTCGTGACCAGATATTTCGGAGGTGTGCTGCTGGGTGCCAGCGGCCTGACCAGAGCATACATAAGAGGTGCATCCGACGCGATAGGTGCATGCAAAACAGTTGAACGGGTGTATGGAAACGAAGTGAAGGTGACGATAGCATATGAGCTTCTTGGAAAATTGCAGCACCTTCTCAGAGAAGATGGAATCCACATTGAGGATACTGCATATTCAGAGGATGTGGAAATATCCATATATCTGGAAGAAGACAGAACGGCATGGCTGATAGAACGGTTGACAGAAGCGGCGTCAGGGCGACTTGAGGTCAGCACAGGGGAAAGGGCTCTTTACTACAAGGAGGACGACAGGCTCTATATGGATATTGTATAGACCGGGGTCCATGTGGTATAATTCACAGTCGTAAGAAACGGAGGAGATAGATTTGTCAGGACATTCAAAATGGCACAACATACAGGCCAAAAAAGGCAAAATGGACTCGAAAAGGGGCAAGATATTCACTAAGATAGGCAAAGAGCTCATCATGGCAGCCAAGGACGGCAGCAGTCCGGATACCAATGCAAAGCTCAGGGACGTAATTGCGAAGGCAAAGGCTGCAAACATGCCTATGGATAATATTACCAGGGCGATAAAGAAAGGTGCCGGCGAACTCGAGAGTGTGAACTATGAAGATATCACATATGAGGGCTATGGACCTAACGGAGTTGCTGTAATTGTTCAGTCTTATACTGACAACAAGAACAGAACCGCAGGAAATGTAAGGCACACTTTCGACAAGTTCGGTGGGAATCTCGGGACATCAGGTTCAGTCACATTCATGTTCAACAAGAAGGGCCAGCTGGTAATCGAGAAGACCGATGAACTGGATGAGGAAGAGCTGATGATGCTTGCACTTGAAGCAGGAGCAGAGGATTTCAGCGCTGAAGAAGAGGTATACGAAGTGATAACAGCGCCGGAGGAATTTGATGCAGTTAAGGCAGCGCTTGAGGCACAGGGAATTGAATTCCTTGAGGCTGAAATCACTATGATTCCAAATGTATACACTGCTCTTGACATGGAAGCATCTGAAAAGTTCCAGAAGCTTCTTGACAAGCTTGATGAGGATGATGATGTGGATTCGGTTTGGCATAACGCTGAATTTGCCGAGGGATTTGAGGAATAGGACTTCCATCACATATTGAGGGAGGCGCACAAATGTTTGATTTTCTGAAAGGTATGTCACCTATAACCCAGGCGCTTTTGGCTACCATGTTCACATGGTTCGTAACTGCGCTTGGAGCATCGCTTGTCTTCTTCTTCAAGACCATTAACAAGAAGGTATTCGATGCGATGCTTGGCTTTGCAGCAGGAATCATGATTGCTGCAAGCTTCTGGTCACTGCTTAACCCAGGAATCACACTAGCAGAAGAAATGGGCTATGTGGCCTGGGTCCCAGCAGCAATTGGCTTCATGGGCGGAGGCATTTTCCTTTATATTGTAGACAGGCTGCTTCCACACCTTCACCAGGGTCTGGCAACCAACAAGGCAGAGGGAATAAAGACATCCTGGCAGAGAAGCATACTCCTTGTACTCGCAATAACCCTTCATAACATACCTGAAGGCCTTGCGGTAGGTGTTGCATTCGGTGCTGTATACCATGGCATCTCCACAGCTTCGCTTGCAGGTGCCGTAGCCCTGGCAATAGGTATAGGACTTCAGAACTTCCCGGAAGGAGCAGCGGTATCCATACCACTCAGAAGGGAAGGGATGTCAAGGACCAAGGCGTTCCTTCTGGGACAGGCTTCAGGTATCGTGGAACCCATAGCCGGAGTCATTGGTGCCTATCTTGTTTCTATAATGAGACCCATACTGCCATATGCGCTTTGCTTCGCGGCAGGTGCGATGATATACGTTGTAATTGAAGAGCTTATTCCGGAAGCTCAGTCAAACGGGAACTCCGATGTGGCTACAATGGGTGCCCTGATCGGATTTACTGTCATGATGGTCCTGGATGTGGCTTTGGGATAGGAAATTTATGAATATCGGTACCAGGGAAACTTAATAGTTTCCTGGTACCGATTTACTTTGAAAATTAAACCATTTTTAAGCTTCTCAAAAGGCCCTGATAAATAATGAGTATTATCATTTGACGTGGGCAGGTGATAAGGATTGGAATGCAGGAATTGCAGATATGAAAACCCGGTCGGAAGCAGATTCTGCAGCCAGTGCGGCAAACCCTTCGCTGGAATGGAGGGTTACGAAAAAGTGAGCCTTGGCGAATATGATGAAGCAAAAGACATGATAGCAAATCCTCGGACTGAGGATTACATATATGACAGGGACGCCTCCCTTAAGAAGAAAAGCGGCAGACAGGGCGGGATATTCCTGAGGCTTGTTCTGATTGTTTTTCTTGCGGTGGCAGCGATCCTTGCTTTTTACAGCGTAGATCTGGCAGTTGCAACTAACCAGAAACGTACTGAAGAAGCAGTTATGCTTGCCAATCAGAAAAAAGAGGCTGAAGAGCTTGCAAAGCTTGAGAACTACAGGGAAAAGTATGGCACAGTGGTTTCGGGATTTGAGGAGCAGGGTGCACTGATAGATGAGAGCATAGCTTCTATAGGAAAGCTCAATCTGAATAGCTTCTTCAAGGGGCTTGGACTGGGAACTGCAGCCGACGGCCTGGTAGACAGGCTGCTGGATGTCTCTTCTGTCAAGTCCATGTGGGAAAACAGCCAGACTCTTGATGTCCTTGTAGGAGAACTTGCTAACCCACCAAAGACTTTTGAGGGCAAGTATGAGCTTATGGAAAAACTGCTTGAGACAGAAAAGGAAATTGTGGCATATTTTGAGGACTCTGTCACCAGCGAGGACCGCAAAAAGCTTGAAGAGCTAAGAGTTGAATACACAAAGCTGATAACAGACATAAACAGATGATCAATTGAAGCTGTCGGATTTTTTTCGACAAGCTTCTTTTTTATGTTGATTTTTGGAATAGACAGGCGTACAATTAGTATAAGCAAATATTTAGGAAACAAACACAAGTTTATGAGAGGTGAATGCAGTGACTGAACGTGAAAAAGAAATCCTCGACATAATCAGGAAGGATCCCATGATATCCCAGAAGGATATCGCAGAACGTCTTGGGATCACAAGGTCATCAGTAGCTGTGCACATTGCAAACCTGATGAAGAAGGGTGCTGTGAAAGGCAAGGGATACGTGCTGGATGACGAGATCTATGTGACTGTGATTGGCGGGTGCAACATGGACATCTCTGGCTCTCCATACGGGAAGCTGTCAGGAAGGGACTCGAATCCCGGCAGCGTAACCTTTTCTCCTGGAGGTGTCGGGAGGAACATTGCTGAAAATCTGGCAAGATTGGGACTTCCTGTCAAGCTGATTTCAGTAGTTGGCGATGATGAAAGCGGAAGGCGTCTGCTTGAGGAAACGAGAGCATCAGGAGTCGATGTCTCACATATTAGGAAGCTTACCGGAGAGGCCACAGGCATATACCTCTCGGTGCTTGATGAAGACAAAGACATGTATGTGGCTGTATCATCCATGGAGATTTACGACAAGCTCGACACATCATATCTTCTTGACAAGATGCCAATTCTTGAAAGAAGCAGGGTGTCGGTGTTCGATGCAAACCTTAGCTACGATGTGATCGAGACGGCACTTGGGATGGCACAGAAAAACATGAAATACCTGGACACAGTTTCCATTACCAAGGCTCTGAGGATTAAGGAACTTATCGGAAGATTCGACTGCATAAAGCCAAACAGGATTGAAGCGGAAGCCCTTTCTGGAATTAGCGCAGAGGGTAATTCTGGTCTTCTGAAGAACGCGGATCACTTCCATGAGCTTGGAGTGTCGAAGGTGTTCATATCACTCGGACCAGATGGCACATTCTTCAGTGACGGAACTGACAGAGGGATCTGCAGGGCACTCAGGGTGGATATCAGGAGTGCGACCGGGGCGGGAGATGCATTTCTTGCCGGTGCAGTATATGCAGAAACTGAAGGTCTCGATATAAGGGATGCTGCGATTTTTGGAACTGGGGCTTCACTCATTAATCTTGCTTCTGGCGATACGATCAACAAAAATACAAGTGTTGAATCAATAAAAAAAATAATGGAGGAAAATTATGAAATCAAGAGAATTTGAAAAGTACATGGACATTACACCTGAGGTTAAGGACGCGCTTGAAAAGGGATTGCCGGTAGTCGCTTTGGAATCAACCATAATAACCCATGGTATGCCTTACCCGAAGAATGTTGAGACCGCACTCATGGTAGAGGATGAAATCAGGAAGTATGGAGCAGTGCCTGCAACACTGGCGATCATAAAAGGAAGGCTGAAGATCGGTCTGACCCGTGAAGAGCTTGATTATGTGGCAACAGCGAAGGATGTAATGAAATGCTCGAGAAGGGACATTGCGTTCGTTGTATCAGGGAAGAAGGATGCTGGCACTACCGTAGCTACAACCATGATCATGGCTGAAATGGCAGGAATTAAGGTATTTGCAACAGGCGGAATAGGCGGTGTCCACAGAGGTGCTGAAACTTCAATGGACATATCAGCAGACCTTGATGAGTTCGCGAGGACTAATGTGGCTGTAGTCTGTGCCGGAGCAAAATCCATACTGGATATAGGCCTCACGCTTGAATACCTTGAAACTAAGGGAGTACCTGTAATAGGCTATGGCACTGAGGAAATGCCTGCATTCTATACGAGGGAAAGCGGCTTCAAGGTTGATTTCAAGATAGACAGCGCTGAGGAAATCGCAGAGCTTCTGAATGTAAAATGGAGCATTGGACTTGATGGCGGTGCCATAATAGCAAATCCGATCCCGGAAGAGTTTGCAATGGATAAAGCTGTCATCGATACAGCAATATCTCAGGCTCTTGCAGAAGCCCAGGCAGAAGGCATAAAGGGAAAGAAGGTCACACCTTTCATGCTTGAGAAGGTCATGGAGCTTACAGGCGGGGAATCACTTGAATCGAACATTAAGCTGGTTCTCAACAATGCAAAGGTAGCTTCATGGATCGCTGCAGGTCTTTCCAAAATTTAATCCTTGTTTAATCCTTTGCTGTTATCATTAATTCATGATACAGCAAATAGGAGTAGTGCCTCAGGAAGCATAAGGCTCCAAGGGGGATTTTGAATGAAAACTGGAAACATTTTTGGAATGGTCATAGGCGGGCTGATCCTATTCTTCATAATATCAATAGCAATCACTGCATTGCCATACATAGCGATATTCATCCTTATATGGTATGTGGTTTCAAGAGTTCTCAGGCCGACTATGAACAAAGCCGGAGGAACCTACAGGACAGAATGGGAAGGCAAGAAGGAAACATCCTATACCAATACTCAGGAACCTAAGGGGCCAGAGGTGGACAATGTTGTAAAAAGCGTGCAGGATGAAGATTTTTTCAGGCAGACGCATGATGTTGTGGATGTGGATTATGAAGAGGAAGAGGAAGAAAAATAATATTCTGATGCCGCAGGCTCCAGTCAATGGAGGCTGCGGTCTTTTTGTGTTCGTGAATATGGTTAGGACAGAGACTTCATGTTATTATAGAGGATAGGGAATCAGGAGGTGGCAGTTTTGTACGACTATGTAAGAGGAATCTATATGGGAATATTAAAGGACTGCGTTGTGGTGGAAGCCGGAGGGCTTGGCTACAAGGTATTTACATCCGGAAATACAATGGCTATGATGCCTGAGAAGAAGAAAGAGGTCATCCTTTATACCGTTCAGATAGTAAGGGAGGATTTCCTTGGTCTGTATGGCTTTTCAACAAGGGATGAACTGGACCTGTTCCAGGTGCTGATAACGATCAACGGAGTCGGACCTAAAGCTGCTCTGTCACTTTTATCGGTAAGTATGCCTGACAGGCTTAAGCTTGCGATAATAAGCGGCAATGAAAGCCTGCTTATGAAAGCGCCTGGAATTGGTAAAAAGATAGCACAGAGGATCATTCTTGAGCTGAAGGGCAAGCTGCATGCAGAAGGCATCGATGGCGAGGAACCGTCAGAAGACACTTCAGCGGAAAATACTGAAAATGAAGCTCTCTCTGCGCTTATTGCACTGGGCTATTCCGAAAGGGAAGCAAAAGGTGCGCTTAAGTCAGCTGGTGGCGGCTTAACCCTTGAAGATTCCATAAAGGAATCATTGAGATTGCTTATGAGGTAGGTGTGATATATGGATGACAGAATAACAGCAGGCGATTTCATTGAAGAGGACATTTCAAGCGAGTTTTCCCTAAGGCCTGTAAGGCTTTCCGAATATATCGGACAGGAGAAGGTCAAGGACCGTCTAAAGGTGTTCATAAAGGCTGCCAAGATGAGAGGGGAGTCCCTTGACCACGTGCTGCTTCATGGACCGCCGGGGCTTGGAAAGACTACACTTGCGAACATAATCGCACGTGAGATGGGAGGTTCGCTCAAGGTAACCTCCGGACCAGCCATAGAAAGGGCAGGGGACCTTGCGGCTATAATGACTTCACTGAAGGATAACGATGTGCTTTTCATCGATGAGATCCACAGGCTGTCAAGGACAGTCGAGGAGATACTCTATCCTGCCATGGAGGATTATGCACTGGATATTGTAATTGGAAAGGGAGCACAGTCAAAATCTATAAGGCTCGACCTTTCAAGGTTCACGCTGATTGGGGCAACAACCAGGGTAGGCCTTCTGACTTCTCCTCTCAGGGACAGGTTCGGAGTTCATCTCAGTATGGAGTACTATACCTATGATGAGCTGAGAGAGATCATTACGAGGAGCGCAGGAATACTCAACTGCAGGATAACCGACGAGGGTGCTCTTGCAATTGCAAGAAGGAGCAGAGGAACTCCGAGGATAGCTAACAGGCTTCTGAAAAGGGTAAGGGATTACTCTACGGTTCTCGGCAGGGATACAATAGATACTGAGTCCGCATCAAGGGCACTTGACATGCTCGATGTGGATGAGGAAGGCTTTGACAGGATAGACAGGAAGATCCTCGAAGCGATAATAAGGAATTTCGGAGGCGGACCTGTAGGTGCAGAGACACTCTCCTATTTCATCGGAGAGGAACTTGATACAATAGTCGATGTATATGAGCCATATCTTCTCCAGAAGGGATTCCTGATAAGGACTCCAAGGGGAAGGTGCGCAACTAAAAGGGCCTATGACCATCTGGGAATAAATATTGATGATAAGGAAGAGGGACAGGCGTCTCTGTTCGATTAGAAGGGAAATTGATTTGAAGGTTAATGATTTTTATTATGATCTTCCTGAGGAGCTGATTGCTCAGCATCCTCTGGAAAAAAGGGACAGCTCGAGACTGATGGTTATTGACAGGGTTAGCGGTGAGATATCGCACAGGGTATTTTCAGACCTTCCGGAATATCTGGCAGAAGGCGATGTGCTTGTTATGAACGATACAAGGGTCATCCCTGCAAGGCTGATCGGATCCAAGGAAGGCTCGGGAGGTAAGATCGAGTTTCTACTTCTGAAGAGGCTGGACAAGGATACATGGGAAGCCTTGGCGAAGCCTGGAAGGCGCGCAAGGCCCGGAGCCAGGTTCACCTTCGGAGAAGGACTTCTTGCGGCTGAAGTCGTCGAGGTCCTCGACGACGGAAACAGGATAGTAAGATTCGAGTATGAAGGCGTATTCGAAGAGATACTTGACAGGCTGGGAGAGATGCCGCTTCCTCCTTATATAACGGAGAAGCTCATGGACAGAGAAAGGTATCAGACAGTTTACTCCAGGGAAGAGGGGTCATCTGCTGCACCGACAGCCGGGCTTCATTTCACTCCTGAGCTTCTTGAAAGGATCAGGGAAAAGGGAGTGGAAACAGTGTTCCTGACTCTGCACGTGGGGCTCGGGACATTCAGGCCGGTGAAGGTTGAGGATATCGATGCTCACGTCATGCACTCGGAGTATTTTTCAATATCCAGGGAGACTGCAGACAGGATCAACGCAGCGAAGGCTGAAGGAAGAAGAGTGATATCGGTAGGTACCACTTCAACCAGGACACTTGAGACTGTGGCTGATGATAAGGGGTTCGTTAGGGAAGTGTCAGGCTGGACCGACATATTCATTTATCCCGGCATCGGGTTCAAATGCGTCGATGCACTGATCACTAACTTCCATCTGCCGGAATCAACGCTCATAATGCTGGTGTCAGCACTGGCGG
>DIWI01000062.1 GCA_002428415.1 Clostridiaceae bacterium UBA6110 | reverse complement strand
GATTCCCTGAGTCCTTCTGCCCTTCTGATGTTTGACTCCTTCTCCGCCTCTGCACGGAGGATGTTGCTCTGCTTCTCTCCTTCTGCTCTGGCTATGCTTGAGTTCCTGTCACCTTCAGCTATGAGGATGGCTGCTCTCTTTTCTCTTTCAGCCTTCATCTGCTTTTCCATGGCGTTCTGGATCTCTTCCGGAGGAACGATGTTCTTGATTTCAACTGAGAGTATCTTGATTCCATACGCATCAGTTATCGAGTCAACTATGCTCAGAAGCTTCTGGTTGATCTTGTCTCTTCCGACAAGGACTTCATCAAGAGTCATGTCACCTATTATGTTTCTCATGTTGGTGATTGTCGAGTACATTATACCTGATACGTAATTCTCAATGTTGTAGACAGCGTCCTTGGCATTCAGCACCTGATAGAATATTACGTTGTCGACGGAAATCTTTACATTATCCTTCGTAATAACATTCTGGGGCTGTATGTCCAGTATCTGCTGCTTCATTGATATCCTTCTTCTGACGAAGTCAGCGAACGGGATTATGACATGCCAGCCTGGCTGCAGTACCCTGTAGAACTGTCCGAATCTTTCGAGTACGAAAACATACCCTGTGTTTACTACCTTTATGCTTGTCAAAAGGACAATGAGTATGATGAGTGCCAGAATTGCAAAACCGATGATGTATTCCATTACTTCGTTTCCTCCTTCACGACTGTTAACTTGTTCTCTTTTATACCGACTACCCTGAAGCTCTCGCCTGGCAGTATGGTCTCTCCATCATTCACTATAGCCCAGTAAATGCCGTTGATCTTCTGTTGTGATGTCCTTTCGATCCTGTCATCAGCAGTGAAGACCTGCCCCACTATCTTGTCTACGAGTATGGGCTCGTTCTTTATCCTGTTGCGTATGTATTTTTCCGAAATGCTGTTTCCTATTCCAAGGAAAACAATTCCAAGCACAACCGCTATCAGGACCTGGTAAGTGAATTCTACATAGAATCCTGCCAGCCATGCAGCGACAAATCCCACCATAAGCCAGGACAGCAGCACATTGCTGGTTACAACGTCAAAAGCTACGACAACAATGATCAGTACCAACCAAATCCAATTCAAGTTTCATCCCTCCTTGTGTCTTATTATATCAGCATAAGAGAGCATCTCAAAGCGTGATATGGTATTATATACTGCATTTTAAGGTAATCCCAACCGCTTTAATATTGGCCGTTGGTTTCATCTTCATCAGGCTCTGTTTTTCTCGGTTTATCTTCGCTTTTCAGCCCTGTCCATATAAGATGCGCAGAACAGTGCTATTCCGTCAGTTTCAACCGCTCTATTACATAGTAACACAAAATATATAGAAATATATTTCAAAACAGTTAATTTACAAATTTGTAACCATACGGCCAGATCAACTGCCATCCGGATTTTTAAAAACAAAAGAGCCGCAATGACGCGGCCCATACTGGTCAATATTGGTAGAATCCCCTTCCTGTCTTCTTTCCGAGCAGTCCTGCCCTTACCATCTTTCTAAGAAGCGGATGCGGAGCATATTTGTCCGTTCCCATTTCCTTATGGAGTACTTCCATGATCGCAAGTATTATGTCGTTTCCGATAAGGTCTGACAGCGCCAGAGGTCCCATAGGGTGATTAGCTCCCAGCTTCATCGCCTTGTCTATGTCTTCAGCTGAGGCGAAGCCATCTGCAAGGACTCCGATAGCCTCGTTTATCATCGGGATGAGTATCCTGTTGACTACGAAGCCTGGGCCTTCTGTAACCTCTACAGGGTCTTTGCCAATTGTCTTTGCAAATTCAATGGCACGCTTGAAGGTCTCCACATCAGCAAGCTGACCTCTTATTATCTCAACGAGCTTCATGACTGGTGCCGGGTTGAAGAAGTGCATTCCGATTACTCTTCCCGGATTCTTTGTAGCGGCAGCCATTTCAGTTATTGACAGGGATGAAGTGTTTGAAGCGAAAATGGCAGCATCAGTACAAATCGAATCCAGTTCCTTGAAAAGCGCTTTCTTGACCTCCATCCTTTCAACTACTGCTTCAAGCACCAGGTCGCTGTCTGCTGCACCTGACAGATCCTCATAAACCTTAAGGTTTCCGGAGATCCTGTCGCATTCTTCCTGCGAAAGCTTTCCTTTTTCAACTTGCTTTGCAAGCCTTCCGAGCATGCCTGAAAGACTCTTCCTGGCGAATCCTTCAGCAACATCATACATACCTACTTCCCAGCCGCCCTGCGCAAATGCCTGGGCGATTCCGGATCCCATGGTTCCTGCTCCTACAACGAATACTTTCATACCTTCATCAGGTAACAGCTGTGCCGTCACCTGACTTTCTTCACCCCTTTCGATATAGTATCTAAAATGACTATATTCAAAAAAAAGTCAGATGTAAAGGTTTAGAAATAAATACATGAAAAAACATTCATATTTATGTAGTCGTATACAGAGTTGGCATGAGAATTGCTATATAGATATTGCCAATAAAAATATGTTTTAGGAGGTAGAAATGAGAGAAGTAGTCATAGCAAGCGGTGTAAGGACTGCAATCGGAAGCTTCGGCGGACAGTTCAAGGATGTATCAGCGGTTGACCTGGCAGCGACAGCAGTCAAAGAAGCGGTGTCAAGGGCAGGGATAACCCCTGACCAGGTGCAGGATGTCTATCTTGGCTGCATTCTCCAGGCAGGCCTGGGTCAGGGTGTCGCAAGACAGGCAGCGATGAAGGCAGGCATTCCCCAGGAGGTTCCTGCAGTTACAATCAACATGCTCTGCGGTTCAGGACTCAAGACTGTTGCAATAGGAGCCCAGACCATCATGACAGGAGAAAACGACATCGTGGTTGTCGGTGGAACAGAAAACATGAGCATGTCCCCTTACCTTCTTCCTTCAGCCAGATTCGGTATGAGGATGGGAGACGACAAGGCAGTGGATTCCCTGATAAGGGATGCGCTGACAGATGTCTTCAACAACTATCATATGGGTGTCACTGCTGAAAATCTTGCGGAAAAGTATTCCATCACTCGCGAAGATCAGGATGAATTCGCAGCATGGAGCCAGAACAAGGCTGAAAAGGCAATTGAAGAAGGCAAATTCAAGGATGAGATAGTACCTGTCCTCATCCCCCAGAGAAAGGGCGACCCCAAGGTTGTTGACACCGACGAGTTCCCTAAGAAGGGTGTCACTGTAGAAGGGCTTTCAAAGCTCAAACCTGCCTTCAAGAAGGATGGAACAGTTACTGCAGCAAACGCCTCCGGCATCAATGACGGAGCTGCCGCACTTGTTCTGATGTCAAAGGAAAAGGCCGAAGAGCTTGGAGTAACCCCACTGGCTACAATAATTTCATTTGCAAGCGCAGGAGTGGATCCGTCCATAATGGGAATCGGACCTGTTCCTTCATCGAGAAAGGCTCTGGAAAAGGCTGGCCTCACTGTAGACGACATGGACCTCATTGAGGCGAATGAAGCCTTCGCAGCTCAGTCCCTTGCAGTAGGCAAAGAGCTCAAGTGGGACAAGAGTAAAGTAAATGTCAACGGCGGAGCGATTTCACTCGGACACCCAGTCGGAGCCTCAGGAGCAAGGATACTTGTCACCCTTCTCCATGAGATGAAGAAGAGAGATGTAACCCTGGGACTTGCGACACTTTGCATAGGCGGAGGAATGGGGACAACAGTCATAGTCAGAAGATAATGGATTAACATTTATTTAATATTACCGCATAGTTTGGAGGGCTTATGCCCTCTTTTTTTATACTCTGATATTGAAACTCTCTAACAGATATCGATTACATAACTTTTTTTGGAAATGGTATAATATATGCAAATTGATAGTATCATTAAGGGGATGGCCGTAAGGCAATAAAAATACGATTGAGGTGGGACAGTGTCAATAGTAAGGAAGGATGAATATCTGAAGCTGAATTTCTTCAGGGAAGAGCACAATGAAATTGCTGAATTTACTCCTGAGCTCAAGTTCATGTTCAACCTTTACAGGCAGATATTCGACAAGCTGTACAATTGGATGGTTGTGGTCGATACTGAAGGCTACATAATTATGATGACCAAAAGCTACTGTGAATTCGTGGGTGTGACCCAGGAGTACGCAGTCGGCAGGCATGTTACGGAGATCATCGAGAATACCAGGATGCATATCGTGGCTCAGACCGAGCAGAAGGAAATCGGTGACATCCAGGAAATCAAAGGCAACCTCATGGTTGCGGACAGGATCCCCCTGTACCACAACGACAAGCTTGTTGGCGCAGTAGGATCGGTAATATTCAGGGACCTTTCAGAGCTTGACTCTTATGTCAAGCATGTGCAGTCCATGGAAAAGCAGCTGGAGTTCTACAAGACGGAGCTCAGAAAAGCACTTGGAGGAAACTACACCTTCGAGAACATAGTCGGTGAAAGCCAGCTCATGAAGAGAGCCAAGGACCTGGCCATGAAGGTTAGCCCGTCAAAGTCCAACGTGCTGATCCTGGGAGAAAGCGGAACTGGTAAAGAACTTTTCGCTCATGCGATACACAATGCAAGCCCAAGAAGCCAGTATCCCCTGATCAAGGTGAATTGCGGATCCATCCCAAGCGAACTGCTGGAATCAGAGCTCTTCGGATATGAGTCCGGGGCGTTCACTGGAGCCAAGAAAGGCGGAAAACCAGGAAAATTCGAGCTTGCTGACAAGAGCAGCATATTCCTTGATGAGATCGGTGACCTCCCCCTTCCTATGCAGGTGAAGCTCTTGAGGGTCATACAGGAAAGGGAAATTGAAAGGATAGGTGCAACCAAGAGCCAGAAGGTAGATGTCAGGATAATCGCAGCAACCAACAGGAATCTTGAAGAGATGATAAAGCAGAAGACCTTCAGGGAAGACCTCTATTACAGGCTCAATGTAATCAACATACAGATACCATCATTAAGGGAAAGGAAGGAAGACATACCTTTACTTGCGAAGCATCTCATGAGAACAATCTCATCTGAAATGGAACGCCACGTCACTGATATCTCAGAAGATGCCATGGCTGCCCTATCAGCCTACGATTGGCCGGGTAATATCAGGGAACTGGGGAACCTAATAGAAAGGGCCCTGAACCTTGTTGACAAGCAGGCCGCCATTGGAATAGAACAGCTGCCCAGATACATTACACAAAGCGTATCCAGGAATGACAATCAGGCAGGTGGAAGGATAGTGCCGATCAGGATGGAAGGCTCGCTAAAGGAAATAACACAGGAAATCGAAAAGAAGGCTATAAAAGATGCCCTTGAAGAATTTCGAGGAAACAAACTCAGGGCTGCGCTGAAACTTGATATAAGCAGAACCAGCCTTTACGAGAAAATGAAGGTATACGGATTGTAATGTACATTATTTGGACAGTGTAAACATTATGTACAGTTGTGTGCTTTTTTATAAAGCAAACCTACAAATCGTTGAGATTCATCAATTCTATGAAAACGTTTAAACTTTAACAAAAAATATTGTCCAAAATCTGGACACAACATGAATGGTTTTTCAGGTTCAGATCTTCAATTCGATGCAAATGTTTACTTTAATTAAGGATTTTGAACGAAAAAAGCACAAAAAGGCATAAAAACACCCTGTTTTTTCTCTTGGCACGAATCTTGCATATACTATTTTGTAATATATCGAAAGGAGGAAAATAATTGGTTAAGTTTTTAACTGCAGCGGAAGCTGTAAAACTGATCAAATCAGGAGATACTGTAGCAACAAGTGGTTTCGTAGGAAACGCTGTTCCCGAGGAAGTCGAAGCAGCTCTCGAAACTAGGTTCGTTGAAACGAATGAGCCAAGGGACCTCACACTGGTCTATGCAGCCGGACAAGGCGATGGAAAAGAAAGAGGACTTAATCATTTGGGACATGAAGGCCTGCTCAAGAGAGTCATCGGCGGACACTGGAACCTGGTACCGAAGGTACAGAAGCTTGCGATGGAAAATAAGATCGAAGCCTACAACCTTCCACAGGGAACTATATCTCAGCTGTTCAGGGAGATAGCCGCCAAGAGAGCCGGAATGATCACAAAGGTTGGAATGAAGACTTTCGTGGATCCAAGGGTCGAAGGTGGAAAGCTCAACACAAAGACAACTGAGGATATTGTTGAACTGATCACAGTTGGCGGAGAGGAATACCTTCTCTACAAGTACTTCCCTATCAACGTGGCGCTTATCAGAGGTACATATGCTGATGAAAAAGGCAACGTAACAATGGAGAAGGAAGCAGGAACTCTTGAAGCCCTTTCACTGGCGCAGGCAGCCTATAACTCTGGCGGAACTGTCATAGTACAGGTCGAAAAGGTTGTCAAGGCAGGAACCCTTGATGCAAGGATGGTAAAGGTGCCTGGTATCTATGTGGATGCGATTGTTGAAGTCGCAGACATGAAGAATCACATGATGACATTCTCAGAAGCTTTCAATGTTGCTTATACCGGAGGAGTCAAGGTGCCTGTAAACTCAGTCAAGCCTCTTGAACTTGACGAAAGAAAGGTCATTGCCAGGAGATGTGCGATGGAACTTGTTCCTCATGCGATCATCAATCTTGGAATCGGAATGCCTGAAGGAGTCTCCATTGTGGCAAACGAGGAGAACATTCAGGGTCTGATGCTTACCGTAGAACCTGGTCCTATCGGTGGAATACCTGCAGGCGGTTTGAGCTTCGGCGCAGCTACAAATGCAGAAGCGATAATCGACCAGCCCTACCAGTTCGATTTCTATGACGGCGGCGGACTTGACGTGGCATATCTCGGCCTTGCGCAGTGCGACAGGATCGGAAACATCAACGTCAGCAAGTTCGGACCGAAAATAGCAGGAGCTGGCGGATTTATCAACATCACACAGAATGCAAAAAAGGTCATATTCTGCGGAACATTCACAGCAGGCGGATTGGAACTTGCAGTCGGCGACGGAAGGCTCATCATCAGCAAGGAAGGCAAAGTAAAGAAATTCCTGAAGGATGTGGAGCAGATTACCTTCTCTGGAGAATATGCAAAGGAAATCAGGCAGGAAGTGCTTTATGTAACTGAAAGAGCCGTTTTCGAGCTTACTCAGGAAGGACTGGTCCTGACAGAAATTGCACCTGGAGTTGAGCTTCAGAAAGACATCCTTGACCAGATGGATTTCGAACCCGGCATATCCCCCGATTTGAAGATCATGGACGAGAGGATCTTCAGACCGGAGCCAATGAAACTGGTACTATAATCCCCCACTTACTATTTGTATATAATATTTATATTATATAATCTTCATTATAAGGAGGAGTAAAATGTTTGGTATTTTCTTAGGTCTTGCACTACTTATGATCCTCGCGTACAGAGGCATGTCCATCATCTGGATAGCTCCTATCTGCGCACTTGTCGTTGGACTCACAGGAGGTCTTGACCTTCTGCCGATGTACACCGACACTTACATGACCGGATTCGTAGGATTCACAAAATCATGGTTCCCAACATTCATGCTTGGCGCAATATTCGGAAAGATAATGGACGAATCAGGCGCAGCAAGATCCATAGCTTCATGGATCGCAAAGGTTCTCGGAGCTAAGAGAGCAATGCTCGCCATAGTCCTTGGATGCGCAGTACTGACCTACGGTGGAATATCCCTCTTCGTTGTCGTATTCGCAGTTTACCCACTTGCACTTGCACTATTCAGAGAAGCTAACATTACAAGGAAGCTCATACCTGGAGCAATAGCACTTGGAGCTTTCGGATTCACAATGACAGCAGTACCTGGTTCACCACAGATACAGAACCTCATTCCGATGAAGTATTTCGGAACTACTGCTACAGCTGCTCCGATACTTGGTATTGTTGCAACTATAGTCATGCTCTTACTTGGTATGGTATGGCTTACCTACAGGGAGAACCAGTATACAGCAAAGGGTGAAGGCTTTATAGAGCCAGACAAAAAGCTTGAGTCTGTAGACCACGAGCACCTGATGAACCCTGCCCTTGCAATACTTCCTCTTATAGTTGTCGTAGTTGTACTTAATGTTCTCAAGCAGAACATCGTCGTAGCTCTTGCTGCCGGAATTCTTGTTGGTATAGCAGTAGGATTCACCAGACTCAAGAATCTTCAGAAGACCATCAATGACGGCGCAGCGGGATCAGTACTCGCAATCATCAATACATCGGCAGCAGTTGGATTCGGATCGGTTGTTAAAGCCGTACCAGGATTCAAGGACCTCACAAATCTTCTGCTTGGAATCAAGGGAAACATACTCATATCTGAAGCGGTTGCAGTAAATGTGCTTGCAGGAGCAACAGGATCGGCATCAGGCGGTATGGGAATAGCTCTTGAGGCACTTGGAGCAAAGTACATGGAGCTTGCTGCAACAACAGGTGTTTCACCTGAAGCTCTCCATAGAATAGCTTCTCTTTCATCAGGCGGACTTGACACACTCCCTCACAATGGAGCTGTCCTGACTCTGCTGGCTGTTACTGGACTTACTCATAAGGATTCATACCTGGACATAATGGTAACAAGCCTTATAAATCCAATAGTAGCAACTGCAGTCTGTATAGTACTTTACGCAGCATTCGGAATACTATAAGACTAAAATTCAACAGACAAGCAGGAATATGCAGGAATGCATATTCCTGTTCTTTAAGGGAAAATAAGTCTAATTCAGGGAGGTAATTATGAGATTAGAGGGAAAAGTATCCATTGTCACAGGTGCAGCCCAGGGTATAGGTAAGGCTACAGCACTTAAGTTCGCTGCTGAAGGCTCGAAGGTAGTGATCTGCGACGTAAAACTCAGCTCAATGGATGAGATTTCAACTGAGCTTAAAGAAATGAACGCTGAGTTTCTTGCATATGAAGTCAATGTAGTCAACAGGGACCAGATTAAAGCAATGGTTGACGATGTTGTATCAAAATGGGGTAAGATCGATGTGCTGGTCAACAATGCTGGAATAACTGCAGACAACCAGCTCATAAAGATGCCTGAAGAGGATTTCGACAAGGTAATTGATGTCAACCTCAAGGGAGTGTTCAACTGCACACAGCTTATAGTACCGGTAATGTCAGACAATGGCGGCGGAGTTGTCCTTAACGCATCTTCAGTAGTTGGTCTTTATGGAAACTTCGGCCAGACAAACTATGCCGCAACAAAGTGGGGCGTCATCGGAATGACAAAGACCTGGGCCAAGGAGCTTGGAAAGAAGAATATCAGGGTCAATGCCATTGCACCGGGATTCATAGCAACCCCTATGGTCAAGAAGATGCCTGAGAAGGTCATCGAGATGATGGAGGGGAAAGCACCTCTAAGAAGGCTCGGAACTCCGGAAGACATTGCAAATGCATACGCGTTCCTCGCATCAGAAGAGGCATCATTCATAACAGGAACTGTTCTGTCTGTAGACGGTGGAGTTGTACTTTAACAGTAAAGGCCGGCATTGCCGGCCTTTGTCATATAGATTATTTCAGACTTCTCCCCTACTTCTTTGGCTTACTGATCTGGAGCAATACAAAAAGCGCAGCTCCAAATCCTATGAAGCCATAAGCAAGGTTCTGGTCTTCACCAAATATGACTCCCATTATTATGAGAAATGCTGCAATTGCACCGATTGGATCGTTTCCTGATGTCCTGCTCCCCTTCCAGTTGCGCAGTGCGACAATCAGGGCGGCTGCAGCTACTCCTGCTGCAATATAAAGCCAAGGAACCATTTCCATCACATCCTGTAAGTATTTCATCTGATTCAATTATAGCTCAAATGAAAAGGAGGACATATACATGTCCTCCCATTAATTATGCAGTTGCCTTGGATTTCTTGTCTACCTTGCTGATCTCGAATATGTCTTCTATTGAAGCTGTAGGACATGCCTTTACGCAGGCCTTGCACTGTGTGCACTTCGAGTAATCGATCTTCGAGAGGTTGTCATTCACATGCACAGCATCGAACTCACACGCCTTCTCGCACTTCTTGCAGGCGATGCAGCCTACCTTGCAGCTTCCCATGGTATCCTTGGCAGAATCGTTTGAATTACATGCAACTCTTACCCTTGAGTTCTCAGGAACTGATTCAATGAGGTTCTTAGGGCAGACCTTCATGCATGCGCCACAATTGGTGCATTTTGATTCATCAATTATCGCGATACCATCTATTATTCTGATAGCATCGAATTCGCATGCCTTTACGCAGGTCCCAAGACCGAGGCAGCCATATGAGCATGACTTGGCGCCGCCTCCTGGAAGTGCTGCTGCACTTGTACAGTCCATGATTCCATGGTAATCATACTTCTGCTTTGCTTTGTCGCAATCTCCGTTACACTTGACATATGCAACCATCTTTTCACTTGCGGAGACCTTGACTCCCATTATATCGCCGATCTTCTGGGAAACTGGTGATCCGCCGACTGAACAGAGAGTAGGAACTTCTCCGTTGTCTGCTACTGCGATTGCATATTGCTCGCATCCTGCATATCCGCATCCGCCACAGTTTACACCTGGCAGAACCATCAGGACTTCGCCAACGAGTGGATTTTGTTTGACTTCAAATACCTTGGAGGCGAAACCAAGAAGAACACCGAATACCAGACCCAGCGATGATAGCACCGCTACGGCTGTCAATACTTCCTTCATCTCAATACCCCCCTATATAAGTCCCTGGAATCCCAGGAACCCAAGTGACATAAGGCTGGCAATGACCAGGGTCAATGGCAGTCCCTTGAATGCAACAGGAATTGAGCTGACTTTTTCCAGTCTTTCTCTTATGGAAGCCATAAGGACAATTGCCAGGAAGTAGCCTGCAGCAGCTCCAACTCCATTGACTATGCTGCCAATGAATGTGTATGACTCCTGTGTATTGAGCAGGGCCACACCAAGAACGGCACAGTTTGTGGTTATGAGCGGCAGGTAGATTCCAAGAGCCTTGTAAAGTCCGGGGCTGATTTTCTTGATTACCATCTCAACGAACTGAACAAGCGCAGCAATAACAAGTATGAACGCTATACTTCTCAGATATCCCAGCTCGAACGGATTGAGAAGGAATGTATCAATGAGCCATGCTCCGGCAGATGCCATAGCCATGACGAAAGTTACCGCCAGGCCCATTCCTATAGCCGCATCCCTTTTCTTGGAAACTCCAAGGAAAGAACATATACCAAGGAACTTTGAAAGCACGAAGTTGTTTATAAGAGCCGCATTAAGAAATATTATAAGCAGTTCTCCCATTCTAGTTCTCCTCCTCAGATGTCAAATTAGGCTTTGCATCTGCTCCGACCATTGCTAGAAGCAGTGCATCATCATGAAGCTTGAGAGCTGCCTCGCCCTTCTTGATCTTTCTGCTGTTTAGGAATGCCATCATCATACCGAGTACCAGGAACGCTCCTGGAGGCAATATGAAGACATTTGCCGGCTCGAAGAAGTCAGGTGTTACTTTTATTCCCAGAAGTGTGCCAGCTCCAAGAACTTCCCTGATAGCGCCAAGTGATGCTAGCGCCAGTGTGAAGCCTAAACCCATGCCTATTCCATCAAATACTGACAGCAAAGGTCCGTTTTTGCTTGCATATGCTTCAGCTCTTCCAAGAATTACGCAGTTGACGACGATAAGCGGAATGAAGATTCCGAGTGCATTGTACAAGTCAACTGTATATGCTGCCATTAACATGTCAACCGCTGATACGAAACCAGCTATGACTACAATGAATGCAGGTATTCTAACCTTGTCCGGTATGAAGTTTCTCAGAAGTGATATGAACAGGTTTGAGAATATGAGGACGGCAGTTGCTGCCACTCCCATTCCTATAGCGTTCACAAGGCTTGTAGAAACTGCCAGGAGAGGACACATGGCTATCAGCTGTACGAATATGGTGTTTTCTTTAAACAGGCCGTTTGTAATTCTTTCAATATATTTTCCCATGTCAACCCCCTACTTCGCCAGAACATCGTTGAAGAATGTTATAGCGGCGTTTATTGCCTTTATGGCACCTTCGGAGCTTACTGATGCGCCTGAATATACTTCAATCTTTTGAGCCTGCGCATCTTTGCCCTGGAACATCTCGCTGAATTCAACATCTGTGATTGCAGTTCCAAGACCCTGTGTCTCGTTTTGTTCGGTGACCATGATGTTTGTTATCTTCTTCGTCGCAAGGTCGAAACCGACAGCAACGATGATAGGTGTGTCATAATATCCCTTGCCTTCGCCATATACTATATAGCCAGTAACTGCTCCAGCCTTGGTGACCTTAAGTGTCTTGAGGTCTCCGGTCACTTCTTCCATTGCATCACCATCAAGGAGCATGTTCTCTATGGTAGGTTCCGACTTAGGCTCTTCAACCACAGCTTCACCCTTGATTTCAGTCTTGTAGTGATTTACGGCATCGTTTATTGCAGTGGCAACTGCATTCGACGAGATTGTTGCACCGGAAACTGACTCAATCTCATTCGGATTGGCAGGTGCAGCCTTCACAACCTTGAAGCTCTCAGCAATTGGCTTTCCGGTATACTGATCAATGTACTTAGGTTCCTGCACAAGAGCACCCAGACCAGGAGTTTCAGCAAGCTTGGTTACCTTTGCGGCACCGATGTTTCCATCCGCCTTTATGCCTACAAGAACATCTACCATGTCCTTATAACCCTGGACGGATATCTTGTACACGTAGCCCATAACGCTTCCGCCTGCCTTGGCCTCGTATATCTCCTTTATGCTGGAATCCTCACCTGGCATGGTGCCGCCATATGGTGCAACATCATCGGCCCCTGCCATTACATATTCGAGGTCTTCCTGCTTGATCATATTGTTCTTTGCTATGATGTCCTTGGTCGAGGTGTTGATGTAAGCCATTATTACGGCAACAACAGCAGTAATGACTACCAGGACCAATCCAAGCTTAAGCCATTCCATAAAATCCTTGTTACTTGATTTGACCTTGTCCATTATGCGTTTGCCTCCTTTTTGGTGTCAACTTTTCCCTTGAAGAAGGTATCGATGAATGGTGCAAAGATATTGCCCAGTATAACTGCATAATAAATGCCTTCAGCATTTCCGGATTTACCTATGAAAAGGCTTCCCAGAAGTCCTACTACTGCAGCGAAGACCAATTTGCCTTCATTTGTAGTTGCTGAACTTGCATAATCAGTTGCAAGGAAAAAAGCTGCAAGATATACGCTGCCATTAAGTCCAAGAACTGTTGCATCACCCAGGACTATTGCAGAATATAAAACGCTTATGATGATAATTGTTACTGGAATCCTGGCACGTATCACACCTCTTACGATAAGGTAGATACCTCCGATGATTATGGCTATGACCGAAGCTTCACCGAGGTTGCCTCCGGCCTGTCCGACCAGCTTTGTCATCGCATCATCTGAAGCGAAAGGAACTGTCGTCATCAGTCTTCCATATGCAGTCGCTACGAATATCTTTCCTGTGACTGCAGGATTCATGAAATTCTGGCCAAGTCCTCCAAAAAGGCATTTTACAACGATTATTGCGAAAATCGAAGATATTCCAGCTACCCATAGTGGCGTAGCAAGTGGAAGCACCAATGCAGTGACCAGACCGGTAACAACCGCTGACAAATCACCTAAGGTGTGCGACCTCCTCATTATCTTTGAAAATACGAGCTCTGAGACAACTGCTGAAGCAATAGTTGCGGCAATAAGATAAAGTCCCTCAATCCCATTGAAATAAACGCCTGCAATTGCTGGAAGCAAAAGAGCTATTAGCACATCTCTCATGATTGTGCTTACCCTCAGAGAGGATTTTATATGAGGTGATGAAGCTACTGTTAGAATTCTGTTTTCCATGTTTCCCCTCTCCTATCTCTTGACTTTCTTAGCAGTCTTGAATGACTGTGTAAGATGTCTCTTTGACGGGCAGATGTACGAGCAAAGTCCGCACTCAACGCACATTCCGCCTCTTTCAGTGAAGAACGAGTCAAAGTCCCTCACTATTACCAATGCGTTCAGATCATAAGGCTTAAGCCCTACCGGACATACGTCCGCGCATCTTCCGCACCTGATGCAGTTGACTTCCTCTTCTTCTGAAACCTCAGCTTCGGATAGGAAAAGCAGTTCCTTGATTCCCCTGTTTACAGGAGCCTCTGTCGAAAATACGGCATTTCCTGCAAGGATGGATCCGGCAACGATCCTGAAAGGATCCTTTACCTCTGCAGCAGCCATGATTTCTGATATAGGAGTGCCATGTGGTACCCTATACATTCCCTTCTTGCCTGCGGCCTCTCCCGACACCATGATCAGGTCGGTATGGCTGAGTTCGCCTCTGGCGAGCCCTCTTGCAACAGAAGGAAGCATGAAGGCATCAATAACCATTGTGTCCTTCATGGCGAAATCACCATATACATCTCTGGCAGCAAGGTTCATGTCATGATAGAACTGTGTAGGTACCTTAGCTACTACTTTTACTCCGGTCCCTGCAACGGCATCAGTGAAGCCTGCAAGTGACTCAGCATCGCTTGTTATTAGAAGCGAAATTTCTGCTGCCTTGTATATGTCCTTAAGGATATTGATTCCAAGTATGAAATCATCCTTGACAGAAGTGTACAGGGCTTCACCAAGCACGCCATAAAGGCCGCTTTCGGATGCGTTAAGCAGTATATGCTTTGGGTTGCTCCTGAAAGACAGGTGCAGGCCGCGCTTCCGGTTTGAAAGGTTCTGTGTTTCGATTACTCCAAGGTCCTTGACGGCATCCTTGATTTCATCGAGGGACATTGCTCCATAGTTCAAAGCTTTTCTTTCCATGGTCTCGTAGAGTCCGTCGTTCTCCACGACAATCATGTTTACCTTGTCACCGGAGAGGTCGTACTTCTGCACAATCTGCTTGACTGTACCAGAAACGCCGCAGTAAACCGGTACCACGCTCTTGTTCGTGCTGACACCGATTACCTGGTTGACAAGAACTCTGTCGCCCCTCTTCACTGCAGGCTCGCACACGAGATTGTGCTGCTGTGATAGCGAGTAGTACAGGGTCTTCCCTGTATCCATGACCGTTATTCCGCTGAATCTCTCAGTTGGCTTGAACTTTGGTACATGTACTGATTTTGAAATAGAGAATAATTTCATATGAATCCTCCTGAAAATTATCTAAAATATAACAAATACCTTATTCAGTATAGCACCGTATTCAAAGATTCTCAATAATTGTAAATGTTTTAACAAGCTGAATTTTAAAGGGAAGCGTTGGTATTCAACGCTTCCCTTTAAAATATATATTTTTATCAATGTTCACAAACAAGTCACAACTGAATAAATATTAGAATGCTGGAACTATTGCTCCCTTATACTCGTCCGCTATGAACTTCTTAACTTCCGGGGAGTTGAGAGCTTCACCGAGTGCTTTGATTCCTGCATCGTCCTTGTTGTCTTCCCTTACGGCAAGTATGTTCGCGTATGGTGAATTCTGGTCTTCAATGATCAGGGCATCAGCTACAGGATTGAGTCCTGCTTCCAGCGCATAGTTTGTGTTGATGACAGCACCGTCAACATCCTGAAGTGCCCTTGCGATTGCTGCAGCTTCAAGCTCTTCGAACTTGAGCTTCTTAGGGTTTTCTGTTATGTCCATCGCGGTTATAAGAAGGCCGTCCTTGACCTTTATAAGGCCGTTGTTAGCGAGGAGAATAAGTGCCCTTGCTCCGTTTGTAGGGTCATTGGGTATAGCAATGGTCGCTCCATCAGGAAGGTCCTTGATGTCCTTCAAAGTCTCTGAGTAGAATGCGATTGGCTCAACATGTACCTTTACAGTATAAGTGAGCTTCAGGTTTTCCTTTGTGTTCATCTCCTCGAGATAAGGAACGTGCTGGAAGAAGTTTGCATCAAGTTCCTTGCTTGAAAGAGCCTTGTTAGGAGTTACATAGTCTGTGAACTCTATGATCTCAAGCTTGTAGCCCTTTGCTTCGAGAAGTGGCTTTATAACCTCAAGTATTTCAGCATGTGGAACAGGTGTAGCTCCTACCTTAAGAGTCTTAAGTTCTGCCTTTGTAGGTGCAGTCGTAGGCGCTGCTGTTGGTGCCGTTGTGGTTGTAGGAGTCTTGCTGCCGCATGCTGCAGCAGCTATTGAAAGAGCGAGTGTAAGTCCAAGTGCCACTAGTTTCTTTGATTTCATGTTGAATCCCTCCGTATTTTTGTTTTTGTATTATATATGAAGCAAATTATCACGCGTCATCTGACGAGTCGTCTGTAGACAATGTTTCCTATGGTCTGGAACAGCTGGACAAGAAGGAAAAGTATGATTACTGTGACATAAAGCACATCCATCTGGTACCTGTGGTAACCGTAACGTATCGCTATATCACCAAGTCCGCCTCCGCCGATAGATCCCGCCATGGCGGAATATCCCACTATGCTGATGACGGTATTGGTTATACCTGCCACGATGTTTGGCATGGCCTCGGGGAGCATTACCTTTAGTATGATCTGCCTGTTGTTTGCGCCAAGTGACT
The DNA here is from genome assembly GCA_002428415.1 of Clostridiaceae bacterium UBA6110. Taxonomy (GTDB): domain Bacteria; phylum Bacillota; class Clostridia; order Clostridiales; family Clostridiaceae; genus Youngiibacter. The sequence goes on along the minus strand of DIWI01000062.1, from coordinate 12,393 downwards.
TGGCCGCTTCGATAATACCATAATCCACCGAGTAGAATGCGTTCTCTATGACCCTTGCAGCAAAAGGTATCGCTCCGATGAACAGAGGAACTATGGCTGCAGTTGTTCCTATGGTCTTTCCCACAAGAAGCCTTGCAAGCGGGAACAGCATTATCATGAGTATCAGGAACGGAAAGCTTCTGAACATGTTGATTATGAAGTCCAGCACCTTGTATACAGCAGGATTCGGCTTCAGTCCCTTCGGATTGGTATAGACCAGCACTACTGCCAGCATGAATCCGAATGATACTGAAAGCGCCGAAGCAACAATTATCATGTATATCGATTCTTGAAAAGCCTTAAATATCAGATCAAAGCTCATCGGTCAGCACCTCCCAGGAAAGTCCCCTTTTCTCGAGGTACTCGATTATCCTGTTTTTGTCTTTCGGCTCAATGTTCAATACAAGGTTTCCAAGAACATCGCTCCTGAATTTTTCAAGCTTTCCCCATACTATGGAGAAATTGGTGTCAAGCTCCCTTGCCATCTCCGTAATTACGCTTTCGTTGGTATATTCCCTGGTGAAGGCAATCCTTATGTTGATGCCTGGAGGCAGATGGTCCCACTCGTCTTCTGCAAGCAATGTCTTGAGCTCGCTGCCAGGTTTCAGGAACAGCTCACCGACCTCTCCCTGAGCAAGTACCTTGCCGTTTTCCATCAGAGCCACCCTATGGCAGACTTCCTTGATTACCTCCATCTGATGGGTGACGATCACTATGGTAATTCCAAGCTCTCTGTTGATTTTATCAAGAAGCTGCAGAATTTCCTTGGTGGTCTTGGGATCGAGCGCTGAGGTAGCCTCGTCGCAAAGCAGCACCTCAGGATCCATGGCAAGCGCCCTTGCTATCGCAACCCTTTGCTTTTCTCCGCCAGACAGTGCCTTAGGCTTGTTTCTTGCCTTGTTTTCGAGGCCAACAAGCCTAAGCAGCTCAAGTACCCTTTTCTTCGTTTCCTCTTTGCCGTAACCCCAGATTTCCATGGGCAGGGCAACGTTCTCGTATGCAGTCTTCAGGTTCAGTAGGTTGAAGTTCTGGAAAATCATGGACAGCTTCTTTCTCAGCTGCCGCATCTCTTCACCCTGCATGGACCTGACACTTCTGCCATCGATCCGTATGTCGCCTGAACCGATAGGCTCAAGGCCGTTTATGCATCTTAACAGTGTCGATTTGCCGGCACCGCTGTGTCCAATTATCCCGAATATCTCGCCTTTGTTTATGCTCATCGAGACGTCTTCCAGGACTGTCAGGTCACCGTAGTTTTTGTTGATGTTTTCGATATCGATCAATTGTGCACCTCTATGTAGAAAAATGGAAAAGAAAAAGCGCCTGAGAATAAACCAGGCGCGCGAAGCCGAATCTATTCTCATCTTCCAGTATCGCTACTGAAGGAATTGGCACCGTATACCCTAAAGTATCGGTTGCCGGGTTTCACAGGGCCTGTCCCTCCACCTCTCTTGATAAGAAAATGAATATTCATTTCTTCATAGTTTAGTGTCTTTTTCTATCAATGTCAATAGAACAAATTGGATAAAACCCCAATCAGTCAAAAAATATATTATTTTCTATCGGATTGAAAATGACTGATATTTATCAGACTCTTCCGATATCCCTTCGGTAACAGACCTTTTCGTTCTCGATTTTCCTGATGTTTCCATATACCTTGTCAAATACCTCATCCCCTTCAGAATGAGAAACCACAGAAAGGAATCTGCCGCCCTTTGATATGAATTTGCCGTCCCTGTAGTCCGAGGAATAGAGGTAGAATGAAACTCCATCATCCTCAAGGTCGGGAACCTCGACATTCTTTTCATAGGCTTCAGGGTAACCCTTGGCTGCAAGGACAACGCAAAGAGTCTTGCCTTCCTTGAAGCTGATGTCGCTTTCAGAAAGTGTTCCATCCAGAGCCTTCTCAAATATTGTCAGAAGATCGCTGTCCAGGTGCTCCATAAGGCTCTGGGTCTCCGGGTCTCCGAACCTTAAATTGTATTCAAGAAGATATGCACCCTTTTCATTCATGATCACTCCAAAGAAGATAATACCTGTGAAAATCAGATTCTCTGCTATAAGTCCCTGAAGGGTCCTCGCAAGAATGTTTTCATTGAAGTCCTTCTCCACGGCTTCGGAGTAATATGGATTAGGGCACAGTGAACCCATGCCGCCAGTATTAAGTCCGGTCTCTCCTTCACCTATCTTCTTGTGGTCCATGGCTGATATGAAGGGGTGTATTGATTTGCCGTCGAAGATTGAAATTATCGAGGCTTCCTTTCCTGTTATGAATTCCTCGATGACGACTGTCTTGCCTGCATCCTTGAACTTACCTTCAAGCATGAAGCTTTCAAGTATCCTTCTTGCATCCTCGTAAGTAAAGGGTATTTCCACACCTTTACCCTGTGCCAGTCCGTCAGCCTTGATCACAAGTGGATATTCATGTGCTTTGACATACTGAAGAGCCTTGTCAAAGTCAGTGAAGGTCTCGTAGGCAGCGGTCTTTATCCCGTACTTCTTCATGAATTCCTTTGAGAACGCCTTGGAGCCTTCGAGAAGGCTGGATTTCCTGTCAGGACCGATTATCCTGAGACCCTTTTCCTGGAATATGTCTACTATTCCTTCCATCAGAGGAACCTCAGGACCTACTATGGTGATGTCGACGACCTCTGATTCTGCGAAGTCCCTGAGCTCATAAAAATCAGTGACCGGAATGTTCACACATTTATTTTCTCTTGAGGTGCCACCATTTCCAGGTGCAATGAATATTTTTTCAACCCTCTCTGACTTCGCAAGCTTCTTGGAAATTGCGTGCTCTCTCGCACCTTCCCCTATTATGAGTATCTTCATATGTTCCCCCATCAGTGCTTGAAATGGCGCATGGATGTGAACACCATGGATATTCCAAGCTCATTGCACTTGTCTATTGATTCCTGGTCCTTCAGGGATCCGCCTGGCTGGATTATAGCCTTTATGCCATACTTGCCTGCCTCTTCAACCACATCCCCGAACGGGAAGAATGCGTCCGATGCCATGACAACAGCTCCTTCGCCCCTTGAGAGCGCGAACTTTGCAGCATCTATCCTGTTGACCTGGCCGCCGCCGATTCCGATTGCCATACGGTCCCTTGATACTACTATCGCATTGGACTTGACATACTTGACAACCCTCATGGCGAATACAAGCTCATCCATCTCTTCCTTTGTCGGGACCTTTTCAGTTACGACCTTCATCTCCTTGACGAAGTCAAGGTCCTCATCCTGAGTAAGTATGAGACCGTCAAGGGTAACTGCTGATGATATCTGTGATGGCTTTGCCGAAAGCATGACTATCCTCAGGTTTTTCTTCTTCTTCAGTATCTCAAGCGCATCGGCTGTGAAGGCCGGTGCCATTACCACCTCGAGGAATATGTTGTTCATCATCTCGGCAGCTTCTTTAGTAACCTCGCAGTTGAGCGCCACTATGCCTCCGAAAATGGATACAGTATCGCACTCATATGCTTTCCTGTAGGCATCGAAGCTGCCGTTTCCAAGGGCGAAGCCGCATGGTGTGTTGTGCTTGACAGCGCAGCATGCATCCTCTTCGAACTCGCAGACTGATTTCCAGGCGATATCCATATCCTTAAGGTTGTTATAGGACAGCTCCTTGCCCCAGAGTATCTCCATGTCCTTCAGAGCTCCAGGTGCTGTGAGGGACTCATAATACGAGGCTTTCTGGTGTGGATTCTCTCCGTACCTCAGGTCCTTGACCTTCCTGTATGAGAGGTTCAGGTATTCGTTGAACGATCCTCCCAGGATATATGTAGCTACAGCGCTGTCATATGCTCCCATAAGGCTGAATACTTTTCCAGCAAGGTGCTTCTTGAAGGATACCGCAGCTTCTCCGTACCGGTCTGATTCCATGGATCCGAAGCCTGATATGAATTCATTATAGTCACCTGGGTCGCTGAGGACATACACATCCCTGAAATTCTTGGCAGCTGCCCTCAGCATAGTCGGACCGCCGATATCGATGAACTCTATCTGCTCTTCCTCAGGGAGGTTTTCCTTCAGCTTTTCGAAGAAGGGATATAGATTTACGCATACTATGTCGATGCCCTCAATTCCCAGCTCCTTAACCTGCCTGGCATGGCTTTCGTTCTCCCTGATGTAGAGGATGCCAGAGTGAATGGAAGGATGAAGAGTCTTTACCCTTCCGTCTAATATTTCAGGAAAGCCGGTGACTGACTCTACAGTGCTGACCTTTATTCCTTCTGCCTGAAGATACTTATATGTACCTCCCGACGAGATTATCTCCACACCGTTCTTCTCCAGGAAAAGCGCCAGTTCCTTAAGTCCGGTCTTGTCGAATACGCTAATAAGTGCTCTCATCTTATCCTCCTTATCTTATGCCCCTGGTTGAACCTTCCATGGCAAGCATCCTGACTGCTGTAGTCAGCGTGTCATGCTCTTTGCCAAGAACTCTCTGCTGCAGTTCTTCGGGGGTTATCGCCCCTTCTGTCGACACTATGCTCTGGAGTATCAGCCTGCCGGCATCGACATCCTCGTTGACATAGTGCACAGTGCAGCCAGAAATCAGCTTTCCGCTTTTCAGCACTGCCTCGTGGACCTTAAGTCCGTACATCCCTTCCCCTCCGAACTGAGGGAGAAGAGACGGGTGGATGTTTATTATCCTGTCCTTGTATTCCCTCAGAACCTGGCCTTTGAGGATTGAAAGGAACCCTGCAAGGACCACAAGGTCCGTCCCCTTGACTGCTTCAAGGACCTTGTCTGAGAGAAGCGGATCCTTCCTGTCGAGGACAAGGAAGGGTATCGAATTTTCTGCAGCATGATTTATACCTTTGGCATTCCTGTCTGCTATCACGATGGCAATCTCGTACAGTCCTGTAGCCTTCGAGTCCTCGATGAGTGACAAGAGGTTGCTTCCAGTTCCCGAGATGAGCACTGCTATTCTATACATAGGGCCCCCTCGCCTTTCCTGACATATCCGAGCTCAACCGGAGCCTCGCCTTCAGACCTGAGCATTTCAAGGAAAGCATCCTTGTCTTCCTTAGCAATGCAGAAGACATAGCCTATGCCCATGTTGAACGTATTGTAGAGTGAATCAGGCTCATAGCCTTTTGATTTCAGGAGTGAATATGCTGCCGGAAGCTCGTAGCTGTCCTTGAGGAAAACTGCATCCAAAGTCTTTCCGCTGAATATCCTCGGAATGTTCTCGATCGGACCGCCTCCAGTAATGTGAGCCATTCCCTTTATATCGAATTTTTCCATGGCCTTCATTACTATGTCCTTGTAGATCCTCGTCGGTGTAAGAAGGTATTCGCCGATGGTGCTGCCCTCGAACTCCTCACTCAGGTCTGTGAAGATCTTCCTGAGAAGTGAGAAGCCGTTGGAATGGAAGCCTGAAGACCGGAGTCCTATAAGCAGATCACCTTCGATTATCTTTGAACCATCAATGATCTTCGATTTTTCCTGTACTCCGACTGCAAATCCTGCTATATCATACTCGCCTTCCTCGTAGAAGCCTGGCATCTCGGCAGTTTCACCGCCGATAAGTGCCAGGCCGCCCTGAAGGCAGCCTTCAGAAACGCCAAGGACAATATCGCTGGCGACCTTTGCATCAAGTTTCCCGCAGGCTATGTAGTCAAGGAAAAACAGCGGGAAAGCCCCATGGCAGAGTATATCATTGACGCACATGGCCACGGCGTCTATTCCGAATGTGTCGTAGCGGCCCAAAGCGAATGCAATCTTAAGCTTAGTTCCCACGCCATCTGTTCCTGTGATGAGCACAGGATTCTCATATCCCTTCGGAAGCTCCATCATTCCGGCGAATGAGCCTATGCTGTTAAGCACCAGGCTGTTCAGCGTCCTTGCCGCATGGGCCTTGATCTTTTCTACAGATCTGTAGCCTTCTTCAATATCTACTCCGGATTCCTTGTAATCAAGCATTGTTGAACACCTCCATGAATTCGCTGGGAGCTCCCAGCGGATATACTCCTGTAAAGCAGCCTGTGCAGAAGCTGTCTCTGCCAAGCGACCTTACAAGCCCGGCCTTTGAGATATACTCGAGGCTTGTACAGCCTATGTGGTCCCTGATCTCATCCTTGGTCATGACGGCTGCAATGAGATGCTTCCTGTACGGGGTGTCTATGCCGAAATAGCAGGGATACTTTACCATCGGAGAGCTTACCCTGAAATGTACCTCGGTAGCGCCAGCCCTGTAGAGCAGGTCTACGAGATACCTTGAAGTGGTGCCTCTTACTATCGAATCGTCGATGAGGACAACTCGCTTGCCTTTGACAACCTCCTTCTGGGCGTTAAGCTTGAGGGAGACAACCCTTTCCCTCTCTGCCTGGGACGGGGCGATGAAGCTTCTGCCAATGTATTTGTTCTTGGAGAATCCGATATCAAATGGTATCCCGGATGCCCTGGAATATCCGATTGCAGCTGCAAGTCCGGAATCTGGCACACCGATGACCACATCAGCTTCTATAGGATGTTCCTTGAAAAGCTCCTCGCCGGTCTTCACCCTCAGCGAATGGACACTTATTCCGTCTATTACGCTGTCAGGCCTTGCGAAGTATATGTATTCGAAAGAACATGTCTGACCCTTGGTCTTCTCTGAATATACGTACGAAGTAAGTACGCCATCCTCTATGACTACCATCTCACCGGCCTCAACGTCTCTGAGGAGTGTTCCGCCTACTGTGTCGATTGCACAGCTTTCAGAGGCAAGGATATAGTCTCCGTTCTTGGTGCCTATGCAAAGTGGCCTGATTCCGTGAGGGTCCCTTATTCCTATCAGCTTGTTCCTGTAGGCTATGACAAGCGCAAAGCTTCCCTTGACTGTCTTCACCGTATCCATTATTGCCTTTTCAGGTCCTTTTGGCAGTGCCCTTGTTATAAGGTTAAGTATTACCTCGGAATCAGTTTCGGTGGTAAACACCGAACCGCCATCCTCGAGAAGGCTTCTTATGACATCAGCGTTGACAAGGGTCCCGTTATGAGCCACCGCCATGGAGCCGTGCTTGGACTTCGATGTGAGAGGCTGCGCATTGATTACGTTTGAGTCTCCCTGTGTCGAATACCTGACATGTCCTATCGCTATTTCGCCCTTCAGGTCCTCAAGGTCGCACTTGTCAATCGCTTCTGCAACAAGTCCCATCTTCTTCCTGACGATTATCTCGCTGTTATAGACCGAGGCAATGCCTGCGCTCTCCTGGCCCCTGTGCTGCAGCGCATACAGGCCGTCAAACACGGCATATGCGGCATTTTTGCCCTTCGAGCTTATGCCGAAGACCCCGCACTCTTCCTTGAACTTGTCATCGTTAATGAACATCATTATATCTTATTCATCCTTCCCATGATCTCTTCGTATGCACCCTTGACGTTTCCGAGATCTCGCCTGAACCTGTCCTTGTCAAGCTTCTCAAGTGTCACCTTGTCCCAGAACCTGCAGGTATCCGGGCTTATCTCGTCTGCAAGCAGTATGTTGCCGTCCTTGTCCTTGCCGAACTCAAGCTTGAAGTCCACGAGGATTATCCCTATCTTGTCAAAATATGCCTTCAGAAGCTCGTTGATCTTGTCTGTGACTGCATATATCTCTTTCAGCTCATCAAATGTTGCAGCACCGATTCCAACCGCGTGCGTGTCGTTGATCATAGGATCTCCAAGTGAGTCATCCTTGAGGCATATTTCGAAGACTGTTGTCTTAAGCGGAGTGCCTTCCTTTATTCCAAGCCTTTTCGCCATGGAACCTGCTGCGAGGTTCCTTACTATGACTTCAAGAGGTATGATTGAAACCTTCTTGACCAGCTGCTCCCTGTCTGACAGAGTCTTGATATAATGGGTCTTTACGCCATTTTTGGAGAGATAAGTGAAAAGAGTCTCGGTGATCCTGTTATTGAGCACGCCCTTGTCATCGATGGTTCCCTTCTTCTCGCCGTTGAACGCGGTTGCGTCATCCTTGTAGTATACGATGACCTCGTCTTCCTTTTCGGTTTCAAAAATCTGCTTGGCCTTTCCTTCGTAAAGCATTTTTCCCATTAATATATTACCTCCACTGAATTTTCTTCCAAAAACTTCTTCTTCATGTCCTGTCTGAATAAAATGAGCTTTTCCTTTATCTCGGGGTACTTGATCGCGAGCATCTCAGCCGCCAGTATGCCGGCATTGTATGCGTTTCCGATCCCAACAGTCGCAACCGGTATTGGCTTCGGCATCTGCACTATCGAGTAAAGTGCATCCAGTCCCTCAAGCGCTCCCTTAAGTGGAACCCCTATTACCGGGAGGATGGTCTTTGACGCGATTACTCCCGGCAGGTGAGCTGCCAGACCTGCTCCGGCAATGATGACCTCATAGCCTTCCTTTTCCTTCTCTGCAAGAATCTCCTCCAGCCTCTCAGGAACCCTGTGAGCTGAAAGCACATAGGATGTGCTTGTTATACCGAATTCATCGAGTGCCAGCTTGGCGTTCTTCATGGTGTCCTTATCCGACTGGCTTCCGAAAATGATCAGAACCTTCATTCATTTCACTCCTTATGTCTTTGTTACTTGAAATAATCTACTCCTGACTTAAACATGTTCTCAAGGTATGTTCCCTTGTAGTTCTTGTATAGTCCGGGCCTGTATCTCTCAGTGTGTCCCATCTTGCCAAAGACCCGTCCGTCAGCTGAGGTTATCCCCTCGACTGCCATCATCGATCCATTGGGGTTATATGGAGCCTCCATTGTTGGCAATCCATCAGGCCCCACATACTGGGTGGCTATCTGGCCGTTTCTCATAAGCTCCATAAGAGTCTTTTCATCAGATACGAACCGTCCTTCGCCATGGGATATGGGCACGTCATAGACCTGTCCGAGAACTGCGCCTGCAAGCCATGGTGTGTTCTTAGATGCAATCATGGTCCTTGACATTATGCTCATATGCTTTCCGGTCGTATTGTATGTCAGATTAGGCATGTCATCCTTTGGCTCGATAATCTCGCCATAAGGAAGCAGCCCTGACTTGACAAGACCCTGGAATCCGTTGCATATGCCGAGTATGAGTCCATCCCTCTTCTTGAGGAGCTTCATGACCTCATCTTTGACCTCCGGATTCCTTAGGATGTTTGCTATGTATTTTCCTGATCCTTCAGGCTCATCTCCTGCTGAGAATCCGCCGGGGATCATCAGTATGTTGGTTTCCTTTACAGCCTTGGCAAGGTTCCTTATTGATTCCATAAGGTCCTTCTCGCTGTTCCTGAAGACGAAGGTCGAAACCTTTCCGCCAGCTTCTGTGAATGCCTGCTCCAGGTCATACTCACAGTTTGAGCCAGGGAAGACCGGAATGAGAACCCTTGGCTGAGGTACCTTTTTCGCTATTGCCGGCGCAGTTTTTTCAGACAGCATCCTTATAAGCTTGTCACCGTTTCTCTCGCCGAGATTGAATACCTTCCTGAGAGGCTCGTCTACTGATGATTTCATGTAATCAAAGGCGAAGGCTTCATTACCGAATACTGCTTCATTTCCAATGCCTGCTGTGCCAATGATGGCTGCTCCGCTTCCTGCAAGGAGTGTTGCTGCTTCCTTTCGCACCTGTACTACAAAGCTGCCCGGGTCCTTAAGGAAGAGGTCATTTATTTCCGTGACCTTGAAACCTGTCCTGTTTCCAAGCGCCATGTTGGTTAAAGTCCTGAAGAGCCCTCTCTTCAGGGTATCAGCTGAAAGCAGCAGGTTCTTGTCCCTTAGTTCGAATATAAGCTCTGCATTAAGGTTGAAAGACTCGCTTGAATACAATCCGTCATTCTCATCTGTCCTTAGGACGGCAAGGATGCTGTCTTCAGCCTTCAGGTCGTTGGTTATGACCTTATGCACATTCACCGTGTTTACAGCAAAGGATATCAGAGTCGGAGGCACGCTTATGTCATTGAACGTACCTGACATCGAGTCCTTTCCTCCAATTGCTGGAACCTTGAAATCAAGCTGTGCAGCAAGTGCGCCGAGCAGACTCGAAAATGGCTTTCCCCATTTGATGCTGTCTGTTCCTAGTCTTTCGAAGTACTCCTGGAAAGAAAGCCTTGCATCCCTGGGGGAGGCTCCAAGTGTCACCATCTTGGCCAATGATTCAACTACAGCCCTGTATGCTCCGGTGAAGGTATCCTCTGTGCTCTCATCAGGGTCGAAGCCATATGTCATGACTGTTGCCTCATCTGTAACCATACCCTTGAGGGGGATGAGGGAAACCATGCCCTGGCTCTTCGTATCCTGATTTGATCCGCCATATGGAAGCACTACCTGGCTTCTTCCTATGGTCGTGTCAAACATCTCGAGAAGACCTCTCTGTGAGGCTGACTTAAGGTCATTGAGAGCTGCTTCCATCGAACTTCTTGTGGATGGCTTTTTCCTTTTCTGTGATGCGGATGGCTTGTCTACAGCAACTGAAGTGTAGGCACTTGCACCGTTGGTGTTCAGGAATCGCCTCCTGATGTCTACAACGGTATCTTCACCGTGAAGCATCCTAAGCCTTCCGGAATCGGTGATTTCTGCCACGATGGTTGACTCAAGGTTCTCCTCCGATGCCAGAGCCATGAACCTTTCTGCATCAGCCTTTCTTGTCACAACAGCCATTCTTTCCTGTGATTCGGATATGGCTGTTTCAGTTGGGTCAAGTCCCTGATACTTCTTGGGAACCCTGTCAAGATATATGTCCAGTGAGTCGGATAGCTCTCCGATTGCCACACTTACTCCGCCAGCACCAAAGTCATTGCATCTCACAATCAGCCTTGCTGCTTCCTCATTCCTGAAGAACCTCTGGATCTTCCTCTCCTCAACGGGATTTCCCTTCTGGACCTCTGATCCGGATTCCTGGAGAGAAGAATCTGAGTGTATCTTAGATGAGCCGGTGGCTCCTCCAATCCCGTCCCTGCCAGTCCTGCCGCCGATGAGAATAACCACATCACCAGGAACAGGCGTCTCTCGTATCACATTTTCCTTCAGAGCGCTGCCTATTACTGCGCCGACTTCCATTCTCTTTGCTACATATCCGTCATGATATACTTCCTCTACGAATCCGGTGTTCAGTCCTATCTGGTTTCCATAGGAGCTGAAGCCCCTAGCCGCACCCTTGGTTATGACCCTCTGCGGAAGCTTGCCTGGAAGAGTGTCCTTCAAAGGCTTCCTTGGGTCGCCGGAGCCGGTGATCCTCATACCCTGATATACATAGCTTCTGCCGCTTAATGGGTCCCTTATGGCTCCGCCAAGGCATGTGGCTGCTCCTCCGAACGGTTCGATTTCAGTTGGATGGTTATGGGTCTCGTTCTTGAACATGATGAGGACATTCTTTTTGCCAGAGCTCGTCTCGATCTCACGCTCTATGCTGCATGCGTTGATCTCTTCTGAAACATCAAGGTCCCTGACCAATCCCCTTGTCTTCAGGTACCTGGCGCCTATCGTCGCTATGTCCATAAGTGTCACAGGCTTGTTTTCACGCCTGAGTGACTTCCTGAGCTCCATATACCTCTCATATGCCGCCTTCTCCCTGCTTGAATTTGACAGGAACTCGACGTCCTTAATGACGGTATTGAATGTAGTGTGCCTGCAGTGGTCAGACCAGTAGGTATCAAAAACCTTTATCTCAGTTATATAGGGGTCTCTCTTCTCATCCATGTAGTAGTCCTGGATAAGGTGCAGGTCATCATATGTCATGGCAAGTGAGTTCTTCCTGAGGAAATCCATGAGCTCCTTCTGGTTGAAGTACCTGAAGCCCTTTACTGTCTCGACCTTCCTCACCGGTGTTTCTCCATGAAGCGGCTCTACCTTAAGGCTTCCTTCCCTCATTTCTACAGGATTCAGGACATAGTCCCTTATCCTCTGGATGTCCCTGACTGATAACCCGCTGAAGCCGTAAAGCTTCTTGCATCGGACCCTTGCGCTGAAATTGCCGATTATCAGCTGGATGCATTCCTCTGACGCCTTCGCCCTTGCATCAAACTGCCCTGGCAGAGGCTCAAGCACAAAATGGTCCAGACCATCCAGGAATGAAATGTCTTCGTAGACCGTATCTATGGAAGGCTCAGAAAATATCTTGACCCTGGCCTCCTCGATTTCCTTTTCATCAAGCCCGTATACTGTATAGATATTGACAATCCTTACTGCTGTAACGATGCCGAGCATCTCGCGTATTTCCTTGGCGAGCCCTTCAGCTTCGTTCCGGTAGCCTTCTTTCTTTTCAACATAAATATTTTGATCCATAAGAACCTCCAGCGAACATTCTTCTCTTAAATATTAACAAAACTATGAACAAAGTCAATGTTTAGTTGTGTTTAGCTCCACATTGTTCGTGTATAGACGAACGATACGAAGGATTTTTATGCTTTGAGCAGCAAAATGACAAAA
>DIWI01000016.1 GCA_002428415.1 Clostridiaceae bacterium UBA6110 | reverse complement strand
AGGGCATACATTGTTAACTGGTGCAGTGAAAGGACATGTGAGGAGATTGTCAGGCACATGGCCAAATTCAAAGTACCGGCAAGCAAAATCAACTCTGTTGAAGATATAATAAACGATCCTCACTGGATCGACAGGGGAGACATAATCACTTACAGAGATGAGACACTTGAAAAAGATATAAAGGCTGTAGGAATAATACCAAAGCTCTCAGGTACTCCTGGTAAGGTTTGGAGAGGTGCTCCTACTTTAGGTCAGGATACTGACGAAATACTGAAGAAGGTTCTCGGATACTCTGCTGAGAAGATTGAAGACCTTAAGGAAAAGAAGCTTATATAGACAAAGGAATAGGAGGTACAGACTTTAATGAACGTAAAACAGAATGATATGGTTAGAAAGATGGCAAGGGAGCTCGTGAAAAACGAGGTAATGCCTTATGACAAGGAGATGGACCAGAAAGCAGAGTTTCCCTGGCACGTTATGAAGGAAATCGCCAAATACGGAGTCTTCGGACTGACCGAAGATCCGGCCTATGGCGGCGCAGGTCTTGATTCATATGCCGAGGCCATATTCACAGAGGAGATGGCTTATGGAAGCTCAAGCGTTGCAATAACCCTCGACGCACACTACCTCGCATCACATATATTTGCAAAATATGCCAGCAAGGAACTTAAGGACAGGCTTATGCCTGATATAAACTCAGGGAACTGCATAGGATGCTTTGCCCTTACTGAACCATCTGCAGGTTCAGATGCAGCTGGAATAAAATCCACAGCCCATCTCGAGGGTGATGAATGGGTCATAAACGGCCAGAAAGCATGGATAACAAACTACAGCGTAAGCGGATTCTATCTTCTTGCCGTCCTTACAGACAAGACAAAGGGTACAAGAGGTATTAGCGTCATCATGGTGGAGAAGGGCAACCCCGGCCTTAAGTTCGGCCACAAGGAAGACAAGATGGGCATAAGAGGATCAGATACTGGAGAACTGTTCATGAGCAACTGCAGGGTACCCAAGGGAAACCTTATCGGAGAGCTTGGCAAGGGCTTCAAGTACTGCATGGAAGTCCTGGATATAGGAAGGCACCTTATAGGTGCAATGAGTGTCGGTGTCATCAGGAGATGCATGGATGAATCTGTGAAGTATGCCAATGAAAGAAAGGCCTTCGGACAGTCCATAGGAAAGTTTGAGGCGATTTCCTTCAAGTTAGCCGACATGAAGATAGCAATAGAAACTACCGCAGCGCTTACTGAAAAGATATGCGAGATGAGAGAGAACAAGCAGCCATTTTCAGTTCCTGCAGCGTGTCTTAAGGCTTATGGAGGCCAAAGGGCGGTCTGGTCTGCTGATTCAGCCATACAGATACACGGCGGCAACGGGTACAGTAAGGAATTCGTTCCTGAGAGGCTTCTGAGGGATGCCAAGATACTCGAGATAGGGGAAGGCACCACCGAGATACAGAAGATGATCATTGGAAACTCAATGCTTAGCATGAAATAACTGGAGGTATGATACTTTGAAAATCGTAGTTTGCATCAAGGAAGTATTCAATTCTGATGATGTCAAGATAGACAAAAAGACCAATAACATAGACAGGAGAGGAGCAGAGCTGTTCATAAACCCATACGACCTCAATGCTGTCGAGCTTGCCCTGGAGCTTAAGGAAAAGTTCGGGGCCGAGACTTATGCGATCACCATGGGAATACCCTCAGCTGAAAACTCGCTGAGAGAGTGCCTTGCAATGGGAATAGACAAGGGTATCCTCTTAACCGACAGGGCACTTGCAGGATCGGATACCATATCCACTTCACTTGCTCTTACCGAGACTATCAAGAAGTATGTCCCGGACTGCGACCTTATAATCTGTGGAAAGCATGCAATAGATGCTGAGACAAGCATAGTTGGTCCAGCAATCGCCGAAAGGCTTGGTATAGCTCAGCTTACATACGTGGATGAGCTGGTGTCCCTTGAGTCTGGAAAGATAACTGTGAAGAAAGCTTCAGAGAATGGCGACCTTGAAGTGGAGGCAAAGCTTCCTGCAATGATCTCTGTAACTGGAGAGGTAAACAAGCCGAGATACATGGACCTTAAGAACATCAGATTTGCAGTAAGCTCTCCGATCGAAGTCGTCAATACCGCAAAGCTCGGACTCGCAGCTGAAGCTGTGGGAGTACCCGGCTCACCGACAGTTGTAGGGGAGATGCACATGGTCGAGAGATCAGCAGGGGCATGCGTAATGCTTTCCGGCAGCACGGTCGATATTGCCAGGAAGATTGCAGAAATTGCCAAGACTGCAGCAAAGTAAACAATATGCGTGAAGTAAGGATAGGTGAAGACATGTCTAAAGATACAGGAATTTGGATTGTTGCCCATAGCAACCAGGACAAGGTACCACAGGTCACTTTCGAGCTTATAGGTAAGGCGAAGGCTCTTGGTACCAAGTTCGATGAAAAGGTGACAGCAGTTATAATCGGCCATGGCATGGAGAAGTCCCTTCTTCAGCCATACGCCTATGGAGCAGATGAAGTAATATATGTCGATGAGGAGAACCTCAAAGATTATGATGCCAACAGCTATGCGAATGTCCTCGAAGTACTGATAGGGAAATACAAGCCCGCATCGGTCCTCTTCGGAGCTGACAGTGTAGGAAGGGACCTTGCGCCAAGGATAGGTGTAAGGCTCGAGACGGGAATTTCAGCTGACTGCATCGACCTTGACATGGATATCATAGACGGAGTGAAGCTCCTTATGCAGAAGAAGCCATACCTCAATGGTGAGGTCGTAGTTGACATCCTCTGCAAGGAAAGAAGACCTCAGATGGCTACAGTCAAGCCTGGAATGCTTGAGCTTGTGAAACCTGATGAATCGAAGACCGGCACTCCTGTAAGGGAGACTGTTGAGGTTAGCGATGCTGACATCCTGACCAGGATAATCAAGTCGATACCAAGGGTCGAATGTGAGAACGACATCTGCAAGGCTGATGTCATAGTTGCAGGCGGAAGAGGCTTCAAGACGAAGGGTGACTTCGACAGGCTCCAGGAGCTGGCAGACCTCATCGGTGGAATGGTTGGAGCAACCAGACCAATCGTCCAGGAAGGATGGATATCCGAGGAATACCAGATAGGTCAGAGCGGAAAGATAGTAAAGCCAAAGCTTTACATAGCCTTCGGAATAAGCGGTGCGGTCATGCACACCGGCGGTATAATCAAGCCAGGAACATTCATAGCTGTGAATGAGAATCCGGAAGCACACATATTCAATGTAGCTAACTATGGCGTGGTAGGCGACTGCAAGGATGTCCTTGCAAGTCTCATAGAGACTCTTAAGAAATAGCATTATAAGGAAGCATTCCATGATACCGGGACCAGCTAAAGGCTTGCACGAAAATCATAAATGAATGTATAATTGAGCTATCCGAAAGGATGGCTCTTTCCTTTATTGCAAAAAAGCACCGGAGGCAGAATGTATCACTTGAAGATGTCCAAAGATCCAGGACCTGATGATATTTTCCCGATCATCGCTCTTCTTGAGGACGAGGAAAGAAAGAAGCCACCGCACAGTAAGCCACCTGACGATGGCAGCGGATGCCTTCCTATAATAATCGTCATAGTATTATACTTAATAATCAAGATGGCAGAGGCACTCACGTAAGCACTTGATTTTTACAGATATATTTTTTTGGTTATTTTGTTGACAGGCTTCAGTGGTTTGGATATAATAATTTGGTAAAGAAGAAACGGCCGTTTCTCACCCTACGGTTATGCTGTATGGTCAAGGATTCATCGATTTATCTATGAGTTTTGAGGACGGTTTATACCGTCCTTTTTTATTATCATTGTTCAGCATTCCAAATTCGGAGGTGAAAACTATAAATAAAAACGTACCAATCAACAACGAGATCAGGGAGAAGGAAGTAAGGCTCATTTCCAGCACAGGCGAACAGCTCGGTATCGTGTCAGCTAAGGATGCACTTAGAATGGCAGAAGAGAAGGAACTTGACCTAGTAATGATAGCGCCAACGGCTAAGCCGCCGGTATGCAAAATCATGGACTATCACAAGTTCAACTATGAGCAGGCAAAGAAGGAAAAGGAAGCCAGGAAGAACCAGAAGGTCATAACCCTAAAGGAAATACGCTTCAGTCCGTCAACTGAGGAACACGACATCGACATCAAAGCCAACAATGCAAGGAAGTTCCTGCA
>DIWI01000077.1 GCA_002428415.1 Clostridiaceae bacterium UBA6110 | reverse complement strand
TTCATTGATCAGCCTTGCTGTTAGCAATGCCTTTCCTGTAAGGTTGGTATCAAAGCTTCCGGTAAAGCTTTCGTCTGTGAAATAGTCCATGCCTGCAAGCTCGGCAATTCCGCCAACTGTAGCATCACCTGCTACGCAGGCTGCCTTGAGGCCATAAAGTTCCTTCAGTGTCGGCATATACCTGTCAAGCCCTGCTCCTCTGGTGATTATTGTATTAGCTGTATGCAAGCCTTCTTCATCCCGGGCTTTGTTTACAGGATGGTCACTCAGGATGTTGTAGGAGCGCTGTGTGAATTCCCAGAGGTTGTCTGCAGTCCTTTCAGCACTTCTCGATTCGTCCAGAGGCATTGGAACAATCAGCCTTGAACCTTCCGCAGCAGTTCCAGGATCGGTGCAGGTCACCTTGTCGCTAAGGTCATCTCCATGAAGCACCACAGCCACCCTGTGCTCCGTTAGCTCTTTTACAAGCACCTTTGTCCCATCTTCAAGTATCATCCCGTTGAGAGATTCAGCTAGTTCCTTCGTACCCTTCCTGATTCTTCCGGCTCGCCTGTCAATTACCGTGTAATCATCGTCTATAGTTGCAAAGTTGCCTCTGAAGGCGACATCGCCCGGCATCATCTTCATTCCTGCACTGTATGCCTCGAGAGGTCCCCTGCCTGAATATATTTCGCTGCTGTCGTATCCGAAAAGATGAAGGTGACCCACATCTGTCCCTACTCTTATACCCGGGGCTATAGGGTAGGTATTGCCGCACATTCCCTTTGATGCCAGGTAATCCATATTTGGAGTCGCAGCGCTCTCAAGCGGCGTCTTTCCGTCAAGCTCCGGATTCGGCCTGTCCCCAAGGCCATCCAGAACAATAAGTATCCCTTGTCTTTTTCTCATAATCTTACCGCCCTAATATCCAAATTCTTTATTGCTGCAGTGCAGCCTTACCCTTCAGGAGATCCTTGTTTTTCAGCATGAATGCAACTGATATCAGTCCGGACAATATCCACACAAGTGTGGAATGGATCTTCATCGGACTGAATATATTTATCGCAAGCTTTACTTCCTGGCCTGCATCTACTTCCTCGAAATCGAATCCGCCGAAAACTGTACCGTCTTCCTTCGTTATACCGAAGGCTTCCTC
Source organism: Clostridiaceae bacterium UBA6110 (assembly GCA_002428415.1). GTDB lineage: Bacteria > Bacillota > Clostridia > Clostridiales > Clostridiaceae > Youngiibacter. The sequence continues at coordinate 20,123 of DIWI01000077.1, read as the reverse complement.
AGCGTCGTAGCCTACTATGTTCAAGAGCTCTTTCCCCTCTGGAGCAGCCATTTTAACTGAGTATGACTTAATCGCATTAGGGGATGAATTTACAACCTTGTGTTCAATAGTTAATGCTCCGCTTGGGAAAGTATCGCCAAGCTTAGCCTTTTTACCTGTATAAACTCCTGCCTTCCTGATAATGACCTCGAAGGATACCTCAGCTTCTTTCTCACTGAATACTACAACATTGAATTTATGGTCTCCGTATTCCACAGTCTTTGGTGCTTCCAAGATGCTGCCTTTTTCGGATTCAATGCTGATCATTTCAGTCTTGCTATAAAGCGGGAATGCGATTTCTCCGTTTTCATTTGTGACAGCGGTAATTTTCTGATGTATTATCGCATCCTTGCCATCAGGCATCAGAGTATCCTGTACACTCTCAAGGCTTCCAAAATCCATGGCATAGGCTGTGCTTGAAAACACGCTGACAGCCAATAACGCCAACATGACTATAATTGCTTTCTTCATATTCTCATCCCTCCTATACTATTCCCACGAACTTGAACCAGGTAACAGCTGCCAGCACCATCAGTGCCCATTTCGCCAGCAGAACCAGTATTCCATACAGCATCTGCTCCAGAACAGTAAAGTATCCTGTACCGTAATAAATCAGGTTTACCTTGCTGTGCGGAGGCAGTGTTATCGTGTCAGCTATGCAGAATGCTGCAGGCAAAGCAAGTGATACTGGATCGTATCCGGTAGCATTGGCTATTCCGATGATGGTCGGAATAAGTATAATCGTCCTTACAGTCTTCGAGGTGAATAGCAGATGGCTGAAGCTGGCTATGAACATGAGAACTGCAAACAGTACTATGAAGCTCATATTTTCAACACCCATTCTCTTGAATATGATGTTGAGCCCCCATGCCGCAAGTCCGGTCTCGTCCAGAGCGACTCCTCCTGCATATGCTCCGCAGGCGAATATGAGCAGGTTCCAGGAGATCTTGGCTTCCTTCCACTTCAGTATCCCGACATAAGGAAGGAAGAACAGAGCTGCTGAAAGTATCGCTACCATTACAAGGCTCAGCTGGAATCCGAACAGCTTGACCTGCAGACTGTCCATTGCCCATAAAGCGAGTGTAACTATGAATATTCCCATTGCCTTCTTTTCATTTATTGTAATTTTGCCGAGCTTCCCGTATTCTTCCTTAAGCTTTGTGAGGTCAAGCGTAGTTTTCTCTGACTTCGGCAGTCTGAACAACACCTTGCCTATGAAGAACATTGCTACAAGCGTAAATATGGTTACCGGTGCTGAAGCCACGAACCATTGCATCCATGATACTTCTCGTCCTGTAAGGTCCTTTATGAAGCTTATTGCAAGTATCTGTGAGGATGTTGCAGTTACAATTGCTGCAGTTGAAAGGTTGTTGGCCTGTATACCGTGGAGGGCCAGCATCTTGCCAAAATTATTCTTCGGGTCGTTTATGTTCACTTCGAATGCTTCAACCACCAGAAGCACAATCGGGAACATCATCGCTGCCCTGGCTGTTGTTGAAGGTACTACAAAAGCTATCAGGAAGTTAATTGCGATGAGGAGTATAAGCACACTGTTGACACTCCTGCCGAACTTTGTGATCAGGTACAACGCCATCCTCCTGGCAAGTCCGCTTTTCTCCATGCCTGATGCTATGATGAATGCTGCAAATGTAAGCCATATGACCTCATAGCCGAGCACACCCATTGCCTGAGCCTCGGTCCATGCACCTGTCAAAGGCAACGCGACGATGACTAGCAATGATACCGCGTAATTAGGTATGCTTTCTGATACCCAGAGAGTGAGAGCCGACAGGAACACTCCAAGCGCCATTTTCCCCGCATATGACAGACCTGGTGGAGTCGGCATCGAGTAGATAGATGCAAAAATTAATAATGCCAAAGGCAATCCGAAGAACTGCATTTTAAGCTCAAAAGGACCCTTGACCTTTGTGACCTTGACTGTTTTTTCCATATTCAGGATTTCCCCTTTTCAAATGATTAATTCACCAAAAGTTAACTGTTGATAGATAAATCATAACGGCATCAGCAGACAATAGCCAATTACAATTTCTAATCATACCGATAAATATTATTTATAATACTCGTATTTTGAATTCTTAATAACAAAATCTAATATACCCCTTTAAAAACAGAGCATTTATAAGTATTTCAGTTCACAAAAACCCGATTAAACATGATATTATAATAAATATAATTTATGTCAATTATCTTTTAGAACCTTTCTTCACTCATTATAAAAGACGAATTGGAGGATTCACGAATGGATCTTGAGACCATACAGACCTTCCTGCTGATTTCAAAGAACAGCAGCTTCACGAAGACAGCAGAAGAATTGTACTGTTCACAGGCAGCTGTATCCCTGAGGATCCAGCGCCTTGAAAAGGAACTTGATTGTGAACTGTTCATACGAAGAGCAAAGAAAGCCGAATTGACAAAGGATGGCCAGCTGTTCCTTACATATGCACAGCAGCTGCACAATACATATGTTACGGCAAAGGAGCATCTGCTCCAGTCAAAGCTTATGGAACAGTCCGAAATCCTTATAACATCCTCTAGTACGCCTGGCACCTACATTTTACCGAATGTAATGTTTTTGTTCAGGCAGAAATATCCATACATAACCGTAGTCAACAATGTTCAGTATACTAAAAATGTCATTGATAGTGTACTAAACAGGAGATACTCGCTCGGGATCATCTCCCAGCCCTATCTCTCAGATACCCAGGATATCTTATGCGAGCCAATATTGGAGGATCCCCTTGTTATTGTAGTGAACAACGACCATCCATGGGCCAGCAAGAGAAGGATATTCATCAACGAGGTTAAGAATGAGGTTTTCCTTGTCACAAACCCAAATACTTCATTGATCTCCTATCTGGAGAAGACCGGAGGCTTCAAGTTCACTCAAAATAACATTTGCGTTGTAGGCGGCGTCGAGGCAATCAAACAAAGCATTTATGACAACTCAGGGATATCCATCGTTTCAGAAAGTGCTGTCAGACAGGAAATCAGACTTGGGCTTCTCTGTAGGATTGATGTTATTGAGGACATCAGGCTAATGCGCCATATCTACTGCATCAGAAGAAAGGACGGAAAATTGCCCCTATCAACAGAGCTCTTTTTGAAATTTGTAAAGGAATGCACCGGTACCAAGAACAGGGACTGCTGAATATTGCAGTCCTTCCGCTCATAATGAATAATTTCCTCTTTCATCCGACGCGCAATGCTTAGACTTTAGTTCGTGACCATGGGCTTAAAACCCTTTGAATAGTAACAGAAGGAAATTTGGAAGAAATTTGGGGACAGAAAGAAATTTCTAAAACTTTTTCAAAAGTATTGACACTGATTTCTTCTAATGATACGATGACATGGAACTAGACGGATAGTTACTGGAAAGCAGGCTATACCGGTCTAACGGTTATTATTAATAATGCCTTGTGTAGGATAGTTACTGGAAAGCAGGCTATACCGATTGTGATTCAGAATATCACGATTTGGTATGGTTTTTTTTATGAGAAGAAAGGAGGAATTTTGTTGGCTGAAACCCTCATGATCGATAAAGTCATCAACAACAATCTGGTCCGGTCCCATAAGGATGGGCGGGAAGTGCTGGTCATGGGAAAAGGACTGGGATTCAAGAAACAGAAGAACGACCCTATTGACGGATCTCTGATAGAGAGAATCTACACCATTGAAACTAAGGAAAAAAGGTCGCACCTGGAAGAACTTATATCTAAGATACCTTATGAATTCATACAGACAGCCAACGAAATAATCACTTTTGCATCAAACTCTCTCAACAAGAAGCTGGATGACTCAATATGGCTCGGCCTCACAGACCACATCAGCTTTGCGGTAGAGCGCTTTGAAAAGGGAATTCCTGTAAGAAATGTGCTTCTATGGGAAATCAGCCGCTTCCATAGCCATGAGTTCCTTATTGGAAAAGAAGCGCTCAGGATAATAGAAAAACGGCATGGTGTAAGCCTGCCTGATGACGAAGCGGGTTTCATAGCACTCTATATAGTCAACGCTCAGCTTCCTGATGAGACGAAGATCCAGGAAACCATGCACATGACCAAAAGTCTTCAGAAGATGCTGGACATAGTCAAGTACCATTTCGGGATCGAGCTGAATGAAAGCTCCCTCCATTATGAAAGGTTCGTGACTCACCTTAAGTACTTCCTTCAGCGCATAATGAAAGGCAAGGCGATACTGAACGAAGACCTTGGGTTCATAGACGTAGTAAAGACCAAGTACCCAAACGAATACAGATGCTCAAGAAAAATCGAGGACTACATCCGAAACGAGTACCAGTGCGATTTATCGGACGATGAGCTCATATACCTGGCGGTCCACATCCGCCGCGTTGTCGAAGAAAGTCTCTAAAACTGAATCAGTCTCTGGCCTTTAGGGCCAGGTGGGATTGTTACTTAACAGGCTATACCCACCGGACAGAACGGGAGATATCATCTCCTTGCTTTCTGCTGGTGGGTTTTCTATTTCATAATAATAAAATTTGGAGGTAAATAAAATGGACTATAAGAAAATCGCATCCCAGATACTTGAAAAGGTTGGTGGCGAAAAGAACGTACTCAGCGTAGGCCACTGCGCAACAAGACTAAGATTCAACCTCAAGGATTCAAGCCTTGCAGATACAGAAGGACTGAAGAAGCTTTCTGGTGTGGTCGGAGTCGTGAACAAAGGCGGGCAGTATCAGGTTGTAATAGGCAACGATGTCCAGAACGTGCACCGAGCGCTGCAGGACCTTGGATCCTTCAACGAGGATGAACAGTCTGGGCCAACTGAAAAGAAGGGAGTCATAAACACAGCACTTGATACGATAGCAGGAATATTCTTCCCGATAGTACCGGCACTTGCTGGTGCTGGTATGATAAAGGCTCTCCTTGCAATACTGAGCGCGACGAAGGTCCTGACTGCAGCTTCACCGACCTACAGGTTCCTCAACTTCTTCGGTGATGCAGCCTTCTACTTCCTGCCGGTCCTCATAGCTTCATCAGCTTCAAAGAAGTTCAAGACCAACCAGTTTGTTGCACTTTCCCTTGGAGCAATCCTTCTGCACCCGACATTTATTGCCATGGTAAACACTGCGAAGGCTGATAAGGTTGCGCTTGAGTTCCTTGGATTGAACGTTCCGCTTGTATCATACGGATCATCGGTAGTTCCAATAATCCTCATAATATGGTTTTCATCCTATGTCGAGAGGTTCGCTGAGAAGATCGTCCCTAAGGTATTGGCACTCTTCGCGGTTCCGATGCTGACACTGCTTATTACAGCGCCTGTAGCCCTTATCGCGATAGCTCCCCTTGGCAACTACCTTGGCATGGGCCTTGGTTCAGCGATTGAGGCGATATATGCAGTCGCACCGTGGCTTGTTCCTACCCTTGTAGGAGCACTTACACCTCTAATGGTAATGACAGGAATGCACTACGGACTTATTCCTATCGGAATAAACAGCCTTGCAACCACAGGTATTGACAAGATCGCAGGACCTGGAATGCTCGTATCAAACATCGCTCAGGGCGGAGCATCACTTGCAGTGGCCTTCCGTGCCAAGAATCCAGAAGTAAAGCAGCTTGCCAGCTCAGTTGGCTTCACAGCGGTACTCGGGATTACAGAGCCTGCTATGTACGGTATTTCTCTCAGGTTCAAGAAGCCCCTTTATGCCGCAATGGCTGGAGGTGGATTGGGCGGACTCTTCCTTGGACTGTTTGGAGTAGGAAGGTATGCACAGGTAGCTCCAGGACTCCTTGCACTTCCAAGCTATATCGGACCAGATGGCTTCAGGCCAATGATACTCGCAGCAATCGGCTGTCTCATAGCCTTCGCCGCTTCATTTGCAGTATCCTTCGTACTGGGAATAGACGAGCCTGAAGAGACTGCCCCTGCAAAGGACACCGTAGAATTCGACTCAAGCTCATCGCTCAAGGATGACATCGTATATGCTCCGATCAAAGGAGATGCTGTAGAGCTCTCAACAGTAAATGACTCTGCCTTCGCTGAGGGGATCATCGGAAAAGGACTTGCGATAAAGCCTGAAGTGGGAGAAGTATATGCACCTATTGACGGAACCGTGGCAGCGCTTTTTGACACCAACCATGCCATAGGCATCAAGGGCAACAACGGATCCGAAATACTCATACACATAGGAATCGACACCGTCAAGCTTAATGGAAGACATTTCACCGCATTTGTCAAGAAAGACCAGCAGGTCAAAAAGGGTGACCTTCTCATGAAGTTCGACATGAAGAAGATAGCGGAGGAAGGCTACGACATGACAACTCCGGTGCTGATAACCAATCCTTCCGACTATGCCGAAATACTTTCCATAACCGGAAAGCCTGTAACACCTGGAGATGCCATAATCAAGCTTGCCATCTAGTCTCATGCAGTAGCTGAAACATGGACAAGGCGGTCAGTTCCGCCTTCTCCATCTCCTTATAAGAAAGAAGGTATGTAAATTGAGTTTTCCAGATACATTCCTGTGGGGCGGAGCAACCGCTGCCAATCAGTGCGAGGGGGCCTACCTCGAGGACGGAAAGGGACTGACCACTGCAGATGTCATGGTTGCTGGTGCACATGGGAAGAAAAGAGAGATAACAAACGTAATCGAGGATGGAAAGTACTATCCAAGCCATGTTGCCATTGACCACTATCATCGCTACGAAGAGGATATCCGGCTTTTTGCTGAGATGGGATTTGGCACCTACAGGATGTCGATCAACTGGGCAAGGATATTCCCCGATGGTGACGAGCTTGTGCCAAACGAGAAGGGTCTTGAGTTCTATGACAGGGTTTTTGATACCTGCCTGAAATACGGGATAAAGCCGCTTGTAACCCTGTCGCATTTCGAGACTCCCATTGGCCTCCAAAAGTATGGCTCGTGGACAAGCAGGAAGCTTGTTGATTTCTTTTTAAGGTATTGCGAGGTCGTATTCACCAGGTACAAGGGAAAGGTCAGGCACTGGCTTACATTCAACGAAATCAACGCAATGTCGACCATGCCCTGGGTGGCTGGAGGTGTCGATTCGACAGACGAACAGACCAGAATGACTGCAGCATACCACCAGTTCATCGCAAGCGCCAAAGCTGTAAAGCTTGCTCATGACAAAGACCCTGGCAATCTGGTCGGTATGATGTACGCAGGCCATTTCGCTTACCCTGCAAGCTGCCACCCTGATGACATACAGGGAACAGATGACTTCATGAAGAAGATGCTGTTCTACTGTGACGTACAATGCAGAGGATATTATCCAGCCTACAAGGTCATGGAATTCCAGCGTGACTCAATCATCCTTCCGGTCATTGATGGAGATGATGAGATCCTCAGAGAAGGAAGGGTAGATTTCCTGTCATTCAGTTATTACCTGACTCATGTAACCGGCAAGGACACCAAAGGCATAATTAAGGGTCTGAACGGTCTTGACACAGGCTACAAGAATCCTCACCTTCAGGTGTCTGACTGGGGATGGAGCATCAATCCAAAGGGGCTCAGGCACATCCTTAACTTCCTATACGACAGGTACCAGATCCCGCTCATGATCGTTGAAAACGGTCTTGGTGCCGTAGACACCATTGAGGAAGATGGCTCGATTCATGACCCGTACAGGATAGACTACATGAGGTCACACATACAGGAAATGAAGAAGGCAGTTGAAATAGACGGAGTACCAGTTCTGGGATACACATCCTGGGGCCCCATGGACATAATCTCCCTGAGTACAGGTGAGATGAAAAAACGCTACGGATTCATATATGTCGATGTAGACGACCAGGGCAAGGGAACCTTCAGACGCATACCAAAGGATTCCTTCTACTGGTACAAGAAGGTAATCGCTTCAAACGGCGAAGACCTTGACTGAAAGGAGAATTGAAATGAACAAGACAATAGTATTCACAAGCGAATTCGGATCAGGTGCCAGGCTTATTGCAAAAAGGCTTTCAGAAAGACTCGGTGTCCCCTTCTACGGTGAAGACACACTTATGAAGCTTGCAGCTGAAAGGTCAGGAATCAGCGCATCTGATATCCAGGAATTTGAAGCAAGCCTTGCAAAATACGATGGTAAGCCTGCGAACCTAAAGGAAATCTCTCCCTCAGGCCACGTTACCTTAGGCGAAGAAATATTCAAGGCATATGAGGATACGATCCTTGAGCTTGCATCCAAAGGTCCATGTATACTGATGGAGAAGGAATCTCATCCCATACTGAAACCAAGGATGGATATCCTGTCTGTGTTCGTCTATGGCTCAGGACTTGAAAAGAAGACAATGAGATGCATGACTGTCCTCGGGACAGCACGTGAGGATGCCGTTCTTCTGATTTCAGACCAGGAAAAGCAACGCCTTGTATTCCACCAGGCTGTATCGGATATTGAGAAGTACAACATGAAAGAATACGACCTCTGCATCAACAGTGATATATTCGAGGAAGAGACTAGCGAAAAGATAATCCTGGCTGCGTTATGACAAACCTCAATCCATAAGCACCAACCTCGGGTTCATATCAGGCTTATGGTCAGCGCTTGTTTCCTGTAGCCAAGCTCAAACGAAGTATAGATCACAAAATAGATTGAGCGCTCATGTGACGGCAGTAATGTCACATGAGCGCTTCTTATTTGCAACTGCAATCTGTCCAAAACACCAGCTTAAATGGCAGCAAATCGTGCAATTTTCTATTTCCCCGTATCACTGATATTCATGAGCTCTTCAGGAAACGGCTCCCAAAGGTACTGGTCAAGAAGATATTCCTGCTCATACTTTATTGCATAGCCTCTAAGCAGGTTTACAGGCACTCCGAGATGAACCTTGCCATCGCGGTACTTAGCATAGTTTTCGGATATGAATGTCTTTTCCTTTGGAGTAAGCTTGTCCGAGAAATAACCCTGCATGTGCATAAGGGTATTTACAATGTTTGTAGGTTTTGGTGGATTTGAAAGAGCTTCCCCGAAGTGCTTCCTGTATTCAGAAACCATGTCCTTGAAAGGTTTCTTTTCACTATTGGCTACAACCCTTCCCAGAATCTTCAGTTCTTTCTGGCTATAAGTCATAAGCAGGAACTTGCTACGTTCATGGAACTTAACTAGCCCCTTCATAGTTGCATTCTTCTCGACTTCCCTCAGCCTTGCGAGCATATAGATCTTTGTAAGGAAATGCTCCCTTATCCTGTAGTTCGTAAGCCGTCCTTCCTCTTCTATGGCAAGACCCGGGAAGTTTGCAAGGACCTGCTCCCCGAAAATTCCTACACCCTTTATGGAACCCACTGCCTTCTCTTTTCCAAGGTATACCTTGACGTCCTTTATTCCGCACGAAGGAGACCTGCCCTTCAGAAGGAATCCATCCACATCGGACAGCTCCTTGAAGAGATTGTCTGAGTAGTCAAGCATATCCTGTCTGCACTCTTTGCCTGTGGCTGGCTGATAAAGAAGCATTTCTCCCCTCTCAAGGACCAGTCTGATCGGATCTCTTGGAACACCAAGCCCTATCTCTACCTCAGGGCAAACTGTCCTGTAATCAACAAATTCACCGAGTGCATCCACAAACTTGTCAGGAAGTGTCTGTCCGTTGTATCTGCAGGTATCGAAGCCAAGACATCTGCTGACGACAACCTTAGGTCTTAGTACTTTTTCCATGGTCAGCCTCCTTTGTAAATCACCTTATTTGATATTTCTTTTTCATCAGCTCATTGGTCAGCATCTAAACTATCCGTGGAGCAAGGAGTATAATATAGTCAATGATATCGTTATCTTCAGCTTAACCCGCAAAGGAGAGATTTACAATGTCCAAATACGAAACCGCTCCATATAAGGTTCTGATAAAGGAAGATAATTTTGAGCTGCGTCAATATGATGCCTTCTATACAGCAGCTGTTGAGGAGATAAGCCTCAATGGTTCCAATGGATTCAGTCAGATCTTCGACTACATCAGCGGCAACAATGAAGAACAGAAGAAAATTTCCATGACCACGCCAGTGTTCAATGAGATGGGGAAGGACACGGTCTCAACTGAATTCGTCATGCCAAGCTCATATTCAGGAGATACTCTTCCTGAACCGGGAAACAAGAAAATAAGGATCAAGAAAAATGATACCAGGCTTGCAGCCTCAGTTACCTTTTCAGGAACAGTCAATGAAAGCAAGATCAGGGACTATGAAAAAAAGCTGCTCGAATGGATAGCGAAAAAAGGAATGGATCCTGTTGGAAATTTCTATCTTGCTCGCTACAATCCCCCATTCATCCCTCCTTTCTTAAGGAGAAACGAAGTACTCATAGACATAATCCAAAATAATCCTTCTTAGGTTGAACCGGAATGAAACCTAAAGCCCTTGTCTCTCGGAGTAAAATCCGTGAGGCAAGGGCTTCTTTGTATATTTGCTTTGCTCAGTTGATGGAAGATTTGGCCTTTAGGCATATCTTCATAAATTCAACACATTGTGTTGCTAAAACAAGAGGGTATGCTTCAACAAAAAGGAAAACTGAAAGGGTGATTGCTATGAACTGTCATGGAAACCAAGATGAAAACAACGTTAATAATGAAGAGAGAGGCCATAAGGGGCACAAGTCCCATATGCTGATGATGCTGGTATGCTGCGGAGCACCTCTACTCCTGTTCCTCGTCCTACCGCTTTTAAGAGGAGCAGGCTATGCATCAGGAGCTACCGGATTCCTTCCGGTTCTATTATCGCTAATCTGCCCCGTAATGATGATGGGAATGATGTTTATGATGATGAAGGGCAACGGGAACAAGACTGAGTGATCTGACATATAGTCAATTTTCTCAGTTTAAAAGAGGCAGCTTATTCCAGAAAATACTGGAGCAAGCTGCCTCTTTTTCATTTTGGGATCAAGTCGATGTACTTCCATTTATGTACTTTCCTTTCGTCATCGGTATGGTTTGACTAAGGATTGTCTTATGTTCTACTTTGCCTTTACTTGTGATTTTTTAACTTCGTATCCGAGTGCAGTGATTGCCTTTTCTACATCCTCCACTGCCAGCTTCCCTTCGTCAAAGTCAAATTTTACCTTACTTGCGTTAAACATTACATTTACGCTTTCTTTTTCTACCCCGTCAACGGATTTTACCGCACTTTCAACCTTTAGCACACATGATGGACAGGTTAATGTTTCCAATTGGATTGTTGCTTTTTGCATGGTCATTCTCCTTTTGATTCTAGTTATTCGAATTCTGTTTTACTTTAATTTGTACCTTAGCAGTCTCATGCCATTTAAGATTACTACCAGGATGCTGGCTTCATGTACCAGCATGCCGATAGACATGTTCATCCACTCACTGAAGAAAACGCTGGCAAGAAGTACCAATACGACTCCGACTGCAATTATGATATTCTGAAGCATATTATTGGCTGTTGCCTTTGCCAAGCCCAATGCATGTGGAAGGTGGCTGAAGTCCGAATTCATGAGGACTACATCTGAGGTTTCAATGGCTACGTCCGTACCGCTGCCCATGGCAATTCCAATTTCTGCCAAAGCCAGGGAAGGACTGTCATTTACTCCGTCTCCAACGAAAGCTACAATTTTCCCTTTGGCCTGCAAGCCCTTGATGTATTCTGATTTATCCTCCGGCAGCATGTGCCCGTGGGCTTCTGTCAATCCAAGCTCATGAGCGACCAAATCGACTGTTCCCTGGTTATCCCCTGAAAGGACTACCAGATTTTTAACGCCTAATTTCTTCAGCTTCTGAAGATCCTCTTTTATACGCGGGCGAATTTGATCACGGATACCTATCAGTGCCTTCAATTCACCATCAACTGATGTGAGGACAAGCGAATTGCCATTTTGTTCAAATCGAGCGATATCCTCTCGAGCCTTTACATTCAGATGGACATCCTCCTGCTCCATAAGCGCAACATTTCCAACCGCAACCCTATGGCCGTCCACACTGGCTATGATTCCTCCACCTTTCACAACATCTGTGCCTTCAACTTCATAGAAGCTCCTGACACCAATGTGTTCCACAACCGCTTTAGCCAAAGGATGGTCAGATTCATTTTCAACGCTGGCAATATAGCCAAGTATTTCATTGACATTGTCTGCGTAGATTTCTGTATCAGCCACATTGGGATTTCCTGCTGTCAGCGTTCCTGTCTTATCAAATACTATCGTATCAACTCTGCTGAAATCGTGGATGACTTCGCTGCCCTTAAGTAGCACCCCGTTTCGCGCACCATTGCCAATACCTGCAACGTTCGAAACAGGTACACCTATCACGAGTGCTCCGGGGCATCCCAAAACCAGTATTGTGATTGCAAGCTCAATATCTCGTGAAATGAACCATACCACTAAAGCAAGGAGCAGAACAATCGGAGTATAGTTTTTTGAGAACCTGTCAATGAAACGCTCAGCTTCAGATTTTGAATCCTGAGCCTCTTCAACCAGTTCGATAATCTTCCCGAAGGTAGTGTCCTCACCTACACGATCGGCAACAATCTGAATGGTTCCGTTTTCTAGTATTGTTCCTGCATATACCTGGGAATCCCTGCTTTTTGTTACTGGAACAGATTCGCCGGTAATGCTTGCCTCATTGATGTATCCTTCTCCTGTTAAGACAGTGCCGTCTACTGGTACTTTGGCACCAGTTTTTACAAGCAGAATATCGCCTACATCAACATCATCTACTTCCACTTCCAGAAACTCACCGTTCTCCATTTGCTTCAAAGCACTTTCAGGCGCCATTTCAGTCAGCTCTTTAATCGCTGACCGTGTCTTATTCAGAGTACGTTGTTCAAGATAGGCACCAAACAGGAAAAGGAAGGTAACTATCGCGGATTCTTCAAAGCTCCCAATAATAAAGGCTGCAGTAACAGCGATAGTTACCAGAACATCTATACTGACTACCTTCACCTTTAATGCCTGAAACGCCTGGATAGCTATAGGAAAAGCCCCAAGTGCGGAAGCGATGATCAAAGCCCAAAGAAATATATCTTCATTTTTGAAAACCAGCTTACTGGTGAATGCTATCGCAATCAAAACTGCACTGATTAATGCTATTTGGTTTTTCCTGCTCAATATAAATCTCTGCAAATAAACTCACCCCCTCCTGATTTTTTATAACTCATTCTTAATCGTTATATGCCTTGTCGATTTCCGCAAGCATATTGTATACGGCCTCATAGCTTTCGCAAACATCACCAGGTACAGTATAGTTGTCCGTGATTTCACGAAGCCTTGTAAATTCTTCGTTTAACTCAGGCTTGCCTGCTCCTGCTTCGTTAATCTTCTTGTTGATTTCATCATAAAGCTTTCGGACCTCATGGAATTCCGGATGATGCCCCCCGTGCACTCTTTCCACTACCGGAACATAAAGCTCAAGTTTCTTGAAATGAGCAATTTTTACTTCGTCGAATGTTAATTGCTTTGACATGGTTACCCCTTCTTTCTCGTTTGTGTTAATTACATTATAGGCTCAGTTAAATAAATTTAATTTGATGTACATCAAATTTTGATTTTAATAAAACCTCAGACACTTTAGAGCTTAATGACGCTCAATGTGTGCTGAGGTTTTTTTCTTATTGCTTCATAAATATTACTATATTTGTTCGAAAGAAAAATTGGGATTTTCAGAAATAATTTTACTTCTGATTATTTAATGAATCCCATGATTTTCCAAAATGGTATGCTGGATAAACTTGCAATGACTTGTATTACCATAAATGCATATGAACCAGTTACGACTTACACTCAATGATGTTCTCAAGCTCCCTTACATTTCCAGGCCACTCATAGTTCATGAGGGCTGTCAGCACTGAACTGCTGAAGCTCTTGTTCTTGTTGTACAGAAGATTGAACTTGGCAAGGAACGCAGCTGCAAGGTCAGGAATGTCCTCCCGCCTTTCACGAAGCGAAGGAAGCTTTATAGGGAATACATTGAGCCTGTAATAAAGGTCAGCCCTGAAGCGGTTCTGCCTTATGATTTCCTCAAGCTTCTCATTTGTCGAGACTACTACCCTCGCATCTATCTTTATGCTTTCCGTACCACCGACCCTTGTGATCTCCCTCTCCTGCAGCACTCTCAGGAGCTTTGTCTGGAGCTTCATCGGCATGTCCCCGATTTCATCAAGGAATGGTGAGCCTACAAGCAGAACCTGCTTGTTTCCTTCCTGACATTTGCCATTGCTGAGACCTTCTCTTTTTTCCTGATAACCTCAAGTGATACTGCATTTGAAAAGTCTCCGTTATCCGGCATCTCCTGAATTGACTTGCCAAGAATTTCCTCCTCGGTTATTCCGGTTATTTCCGTATAGCCGCGATTGATCCTGGTTACTATCCCTTATTATCAACCATGCAGATGCCGTCTGATACCGCATCTCCTATGATGAACGCAGTCATCTCCTCATCCTCAAGGAATTTGATACGTTTTTCAGATTCAGCAAGCTCTTCCTTAAGCTTTCTGTTCTCCTCGAGCAGGTCTTTCATCTTCTTATCTGTCATCGTAGTCCCTCCAGGATTCATCATAACCTAACACTTAATAAGCTTCCTAAAGCTTGAACAGGTCTGCAATATCCTTCTCTGCAATTTGCCTCTTGCTCTTCTTCCCAGCGTTCTTGAGCATGCTTTCTATCTTGCTTTCCATTGTCTTTTTTACCAGCTCATGCCCGTCAAGTCCCCTCAGCACGAAAAAGAGCATCGGGTCCTTGTCCAGCCTTGCGCCTACACCATACAAGGTGGCGGCCACATGCTTGCACATTGAAGCCCAGTCAGGGCAGCTGCAATCAAAGTGTATTTCCTTCGGAGACGGGAACATGCCATATTTCCTGTCGGTGAAAAGCACCTCCAGCTCCTTCGGAAACTTGCCTTCAACCAGTTCCTCAAGGGAGCCTATCCTGTTGTTGCACAGCTCTGTGACCTGTTTCCATTTCTTCGCGTTCAGAGCATCTATCCTGATCGTCACTTCATAGGGCTTCACCCTGCTGCCCTGGACCTTAGCATGCACCTCTCCATTAGTGATCTTGAGGTCCAGCACCGTATTGCTTCTGACGTAGGTCTTCCCTCTGTCGATCCTGTTGCTGTAGTCAGCATAGCTCTCAAGGTTTGTGTTCCAGGCCTTTCCCCACCAGCTCTTTGCAATTGTCCTTCCCTCGATTATGACAGGCTCCACGCCAGCGTCCTTTTTCTTAAGCTTCTCCAGTGACTTTGCTGCCTTTGCCTTCTTCTCTTCAGCTGAAACATAGTTCCCAAATCCTGATCCATATCTCATGACAGGTCACCACCTAACGCGAATATCTTCATAAGCTCAGCATTGCTGTATTCTGTTATCCACTGCTCTCCGCCAGAGCCCAGGATGTCACCTGAAAGCTTCTGCTTCTCCGCAATCATTTCATCTATCTTTTCCTCGACAGTGCCTCTTGTCACGAACTTGTGGACCATGACATTCTTGGTCTGACCGATACGGAACGCTCTGTCCGTCGCCTGGTTCTCAACTGCAGGATTCCACCATCTGTCAAAGTGGATGACATGGTTGGCTGAAGTAAGGTTAAGTCCTACTCCGCCTGCCTTCAGTGAAAGCACCATGTACGGGACATAGCTTTCTCCATTGAACTTCTCAACCATTTCCTTTCGCTTCTTCACGGGAGTCTCGCCGTGCAGCACCAGGCCTTCCTTGGCGAATATACCTGCAAGGTACTCTGAAAGAGGCTCTGTCATTTCCTTGAACTGGGTGAACACAAGAACTCTCTCCCTCTTATCCCTTATGGTCTCGCATATGTCCTTCAGCTGCTCGAACTTTCCGCTGTGCTCAGCCTTGAATTCCTCCCTGCCAAGATACTGGTCAGGATGGTTGCATATCTGCTTGAACTTCATGATGCTTGCAAGCACAAGGCCTTTCCTCTCTATTCCTTCAGTTTCTTCAAGCTTCCTCCCGATTTCATCAAGTAGCTGCTTGTAGAGCGCTATCTGCTTCTTTGAAAGGGTCGTATACGCATTCATCTCAAGCTTGTCCGGAAGATCTGAGATTATGGTCTTGTCTGTCTTCAGTCTCCTTAATATGAATGGCTGGATCATCTTCCTGAGCTTAGCATACCCAGTAGTGCTGTCCTGAAGTTCTTTGGTGAACTCTGTAAACTCCTTCGCCGACCCCAATAGACCCTGGTTAAGGAAATCAAACAGCGACCATAGGTCTCCAAGCCTGTTCTCAATCGGAGTTCCGGTCATCGCTATCCTCATCCTGGATGGAATAGCCTTTATAGCCTTCGTCTGCTTTGTACCTGGGTTCTTTATTGCCTGTGCCTCGTCAAGGATCAGGCAATCCCATTTCCTTTCCTTGAGCTCCTCCATACGCAAGGCCATGCCGTAGGTTGTGATGTACAGGAACCTGTCCTCGGTTATTCCAAGCTCTTCCGAGCTCTTAAGCTCGCTCTTGTGAAGTATCTGGTACGGCATTTCCGGCGCGAACCTCTCGATTTCATTCTGCCAGTTGCCTATGAGTGATGCCGGAAGCACAAGGAGCATCGGCCCTCTCCCCTGGCCTCTGAGATATTCGAGAAACGCGATCATCTGGACTGTCTTTCCAAGACCCATATCATCTGCAAGACAGGCCCCCAGGCCTAATGAAGACATCTGGTTCAGCCACCTGTAGCCTGTTTCCTGATAGCCTCGAAGTGTCGCATGGAAAGATTCAGATGTATCCAGCTTTTCTATCTTATCAGGATTCACCAGCTTCTCCTTAAGTGATTTCAGCCACTGCCCGCTGGATACGGTGACCTCAAGCTCATCAGACGGGACCTTAAGGAGCTCGTCCAAATCAAGCTCAAGCCTCATGGCCTCTCCAAGTGAAAGCTCATCCTCCGACAGGTCCTTCACCTTGTCGAAGGCTGCAAGTATGGTCTCGAGCTTCTTCTTGTCAATCTCCACCCATTTGCCCTTGTACTGTATAAGGCCTTCAGCCATCTCAAGAAAAGACCTTAGCTCCTGCTCTGTTATGGTGTCGTCACCGAAGCTCAGCTCAGGAACGAAATCCATGATGGCTCCAAGTCCAACCTTGGAAGGTTCCTTCTGGCCTACCGTGACAGATAGCCTTACACTGTTGCTTCTCTTCCTCCACCAGTCAGGGACCCTGCACATTATACCGGCTTCCTCATAGAGAGGCAGCTCCTTGAGGAAGGTATACGCTTCATCTGTTGTAAGCTTCAATGGTGCGAACAGCTCGCCGCTCTCAAGCAGTCCTGATATGAAGTCACTTTTCTCCGCCGCCTTGATTACTGTTGTTATGAGGGATAAGAGCATCTTCTCGTCACCCTCAAATTCTGCCAGGGCGTTCTTCAAGGGAGTATGGACAGCCCTTTTGCTCCTGACAGGCTTTGTCGTATATGTAGCCATGAAGGCAAACGGATAAGTGGATCCTGGATTCTCAACAAGGTGGAAGAATACCCTCCCTACAACATTGATGTTGGCATGGTGGTCCACGAAATATCTCGCAACTGTCCCCTCATATACCCTTATCTCAGACCTGTAAACCTCAAAAAGCCTGTTCCAAAGCCTCAATATCCAATCTCTATTGACATACTCCATGCCGATGACAAACGGCAGCCCATCAATAAGCTCGCTTACCTCATCATCACCCAAAACCACTTCAACCGCATCTCGGCTGAGCTCGATGTCAGGCTGCTGGCCTAGCCTTCTTATCAGCATTTCAGATATCCTGTGAAGGTATTCAATTGATGGTGAGAACCATTTCTCGCGGTTTGAGAATCCCATATGATAAAGGGCTTCATACCTGTCTTTTTCAAATGCTTCAGCCCAGGTGGTGACAGCATCCCCTGGCACCTTTTCAAAATCATCGACCACAAATGTCTGGGGAGTAAAGTATGCATTAAGTGTTCCTGTATCTGCTTTCTGTCTGCCCATCCGGATATCTCCAATCAATCAGAACATCTAAGTTCCTTTCTTATCTTCATAAGTGACCTTCCAAGAAGGCTCTCTCCCTCCCAGTAAGCCATGTCAAATCTTTTCGGGTCATCTATAGCTAATCCTATCCCCCAGATCTTATCCTTCTTTGAGCATTCAGCAAGCATTGTATCTCCAGTTGCAAGCAGCTTATGTCTAAGTTCGGTATTCTGGGAGAATTTTGCCCGAAGGCCTTGTTCCATTACAAGCTGACGGCATACATTCCAGATTGGGTCTTTGTAGTTTTTACCTGCTTACCAAGACCTTTTATAGTGGTAAGATCATCTGTTTTCATTATTTCAGCTGCTATCTCAGAATCCTGAAACAGCCTTGCCTTGAACTCCATCAAATATTGTTCGGTTGATGAGTACACTTTCCCTTCAACTTCAAAATGTGATATGTACCAGTTGCTGAGATACCCATTATCCTTCTCTGCAAGGTAGAAGAAAGTGAATCCAGAACCACTCCTCCTTTTCTCCTCATGTTCGAAAATGTCCTTCTCGGTAAGTGGATTTACTATGTCCTCATTTGCCATCAGGTCTACGATTTCCTTGCATATCTGATACGGTATCCCACCGCCCATGTTGTTGCCGATTACCGATCTGAACGAGCTGTCCCATCTGACCTGGTCGAGTATGATTTTTATTGGAAACAGACACCTTTGTATTTTGCGCGCTAACGTCTCATCCTCAAGCACGACCCACATTGGTGCATCTTCTCTTTTTACCACTTTAACATTTCTAGTAGCCTCATCCTTGCTTACGCGATATATTCCATGAAACGAGTCTATCTGCTCCCGGGTCAGTGACATAAGCTTCTCATCTATTGAACTCATTCCTGCCATGGATCTTCAACCCCTTTAATCCGTCTTAATGCTACTATATCGCGGTGTGGCTGGAAGTACAATTCCATTTAAGTCCATAATACAAAAATGTATCCCAACTCAGATCCTTCAAAATACCGTCGCAGGCTTGATCGATTGAACAGACCTTAAATATTCTAAAAGAAATAGCCCTTTTCAAATCCCGGGCAGATATGATGTAAATAAGGACCTGCATCATACGTTAAACGAAGAAATGTAACTATAAATCCAATAATCCATAACATTCTGGTCATATTCTATATCTATAATTGCAAGTGTATGCGGTCATTGACCATACTATGGTTGCGCATAAAAATTAAAATCGGGAGGTTAAATATATTGAAAGTACTATTTCACATAGACCAATCAGTCAACTGGAAGATGACAGTCACTAATGTCATAAACATGCTCGACTATGGAAAGTCAGAGAATATCCCATTTACAATAGAAATTGTAGCAAATGGTGAAGCCGTCATGGAGCTTTCGAACCGAGCTTCATCAGAGAATTCGATAGGTGAGAGATTGAAGGCAATTGCTGAACTTGGTGTCATTATAGCTGCATGCAACAATGCTTTGAAGGCACACAAGGTAGATGCAGCTGACCTTCATACCTTCATCACAATTGTACCTGCAGGAGTAGTCGAAATCGCTACCAGACAATCGGAAGGCTATGCATACATTAAACCATGACTGTTATTGGAATCTAAACTTCAATAATCCAAATGAATTAGCTTCCAGCAGGTTCTCAGCAATCCCAGCAGACTGGATAGATAATGGGAGAGCAATATGCCCCTTTCAATTCATCATCTTAATTAAACTCACCATATAATATTCGGGCAAATGACTGAAAAATAATATTTTTAAATCTAAATGGAAAGAACTTTACTAAAACGATATAAATTTAACCTACATTTCACTGTATTTTAATTATTGTAGGTTATTTTATGATACCATTATAGGTGAATACAGAGGTGATAAAATGGTTTCTCCAATAATCGATGAATATTCAAAACTACTCGCCAGAAGAGCACAAATCGAAGCAGAGCTTCCAACGCTTGCCAAAGGGTATATTTCAAAAAAGGTAATTAATGGAAAGCATTATTCATACCTGCAGGACCGCGTTTTCGAAAAGGTTGTAAGCCAATACCTGAAAGCCGAGGTTGTTGACGATATCGCTCAGCAGATCGAAACACGCAAGAATTTTGTTCAGGAGCTGAAGCATATCTTCATCAGGCTAACTGAGCTTGAACAGGCTTCAGGGTTACTTGATTCGCGCATAAGCAGAAAACTGATGCTTTTAAGGATCAGCT
>DIWI01000045.1 GCA_002428415.1 Clostridiaceae bacterium UBA6110 | reverse complement strand
TGCGAATTCATGAAGGGCAGGTATTGTCTGGTATATGAGGATGGCGGAAGGGAAAAGAAGTTCTTCTTCAAGCCAAGTACATGCATGACAATAAAGATACAGAACTCCATTAAACTCTATAGATAGATATGAGCTCGGCTTAGCCGGGCTCTTCTTGTTATGTAAGCGATGTGTGAAGTATAATCTAAGAGGAGGCTTTAGCCTTATTAGATAGAAATGGAGAAGCTTATGGGTAAAGGGACAGTCATTGTAATAGAAGGAACCGACGGTTCCGGAAAGCAGACCCAGTCGGAGAAGCTGTATAAGGCACTTCTAGAGATGGGATTGAAGGTAAGGAAGGTTCAGTATCCGGATTATGATTCAGAGAGCTCAGCTCTTGTGAAGATGTACCTGAGGGGCGATTTCGGCATGGATCCTGAATCCGTTTCGCCATATGTGGCATCCTCATTTTTTGCAGTGGACAGATACGCATCCTTCAACACGAGCTGGAAAGACTTCTATGAAGAAGGCGGAATAGTGATCGCTGACAGATACGCGACTGCAAATATGGTTCATCAGGCATCAAAGATTACTGACGAGAGCGAAAGGGTGAAGTTCCTTGACTGGGAATACGACCTTGAGTTCAACATGTACAGGATTCCAGTTCCTGACATAGTCTTTTTCCTCGATGTGCCTCCTGCTGTGTCAAGGAGACTTACTGCTGACAGGAAGAACAAGATAACCGGTGAAGACGGGAAGGACATACATGAGAGCGACGTTCACCATATGGAAAGCTCGTATCAAAATGCCCATTTTGTTGCCGACAGATACAAGTGGGAGAAGATAATGTGCACCTATGGCGGAGAAATGAGACCTATTGAGGATATATTCTCGGAGGTGCTTGGAACTACCGTGGCAAGGCTTAGAAAGACCGGGGCCATACCGTGCAAATAAGTTGACACTTATAGTATAATAGTATAAACAGGGTTCCAACGGACCCATATCTGGAGGTGGAAGAGATGAAGCTTATCATAGCTATAGTAAATGACGAGGATGCGATAGATGTCATTGACCTTCTCAATGAGAAAGGTTTCAGGGTCACGAAGCTCGCCACCACGGGAGGCTTCCTGAAGTCAGGCAACACTACGCTTATGATCGGAGTTGATGAGGACAAGGTGGAGATCGTTCTCGGAATCGTTGAGGAGACCTGCAGGACAAGGCACCAGGTGATAACTAATCCGTCACCTCTGTCTACTACTACCGGAGTATATGTACCATATCCGGTGGACATTGAAGTGGGAGGAGCCACGATATTCGTCGTGGATGTCGACCAGTTCATAAAGATCTGAATCGGAGGGTATTGTGATGATTGGTTTCGACAAGCTTAAGGAAAGGTTCTTGAAGGCCATTTCGAGCAATACCCTTTCCCATGCCCATATCATAGTGGGACCAGATGGCATCGGCAAGTCTGCATTTGCGGAATACCTTGCCAGGGAGATTCTGGGTATCAAAGGAAGGGATTCTGTTGACATAGTGAGGGTCAGGCCTGAAAAGACCACCGTCACAGTGGGACAGATCAGGGATGTCGTCGTTGAGGCCTCCCTCAAGCCTTACGAAGGCGAGAGGAAGGTCATTATAATATATGAGGCTCACAGGATGGGAAGGGAAGCTCAGAACGCTATCCTGAAGACCATTGAGGAGCCGAACCCGGGCGTATACTTCTTTCTTCTCACGGACAACGAGATGTTCCTTTTCGAAACTGTGAAGTCCAGGTGCCATATGCACAGGCTGCTTCCGCTTAACGACAGGGACATGAAGAAATACGTGGAATCCTTTGTTCTTTCATACAACAAGAGCGAAGAAGACCGTTTCAGGGAGGAATCCCTGAAGAAGGAGATAGAGAAATCCAGAAAAAAGGTGGAGCCACAGAGAGTCCTTAAAGTATCGCAAGAGAGCATCGATGAAGTGGTTTCTCTGTCCAGGGGCATACCTGGAATTTCTGAAAACATAATACTGAAGGGCATGAGGGAAGACTCTCTGGACCTTTCGGTCAATATCCTCAAGGGCCTGGTTGAGGCAAGAAGGAGCAGAGGCGCTGACTATTTCAGGGTGCTCAGGTATCTTGAGGCTGTATCAGCATCGGAGCTTCCGGATTTCATTGATGACTTCGCCTATGCCGTTGATTGCATTCTCAAGGAAAAGTCACTGTTTTTCAATCCCATCAAGGACAAGACCCTGATGGAGGACATTTCATTTCTCGCAAGGGAAACTACATACAGCACCCTGCAGAGATATCTCGATATCCTTTATGGCATGAGGAGATATGTGATGCCGGGGCTTAACATAAACAAGGAGACTGTGGTCTCCGGGCTCATGCTTAGATTATTGGAGGTTTAATCATAAATGGTAAAAGTAGTCGGAGTCAGGTTCAAGAAGGCTGGCAAGGTATATTATTTCGACCCTCTTGAATATGACATACAGAAGGATCAGCCTGTGATAGTCGAGACTGCAAGAGGAATAGAATTCGGGCAGTGCGTCATCGCCGGCAAGGAGATAGATGATACTGAGATAGTGTCCCCGCTGAAGCCAGTCATAAGAGTGGCGTCAGAGGCTGACATAGACAGGAACAGACAGAACCAGGTAAGGGAGAAGGAAGCATTCCCCCTTTGTGAAGCTAAGATAATTGCCCACGGGCTTGATATGAAGCTTGTGGATGTGGAATACACCTTTGACAACAACAAGGTCATCTTCTATTTCACTGCAGACGGAAGGGTGGACTTCAGGGAGCTGGTGAAGGACCTTGCGACTATATTCAAGACAAGGATAGAGCTGAGGCAGATAGGAGTCCGCGATGAAGCCAAGATGATTGGCGGAATCGGTCCCTGCGGAAGGCCGCTGTGTTGCTCAACCTGGCTCGGAGACTTCACATCGGTTTCCATAAAGATGGCAAAAGAGCAGAACCTTTCTTTAAATCCTACAAAGATCTCAGGAATCTGCGGCAGGCTAATGTGCTGCCTTAACTATGAGCAGGATTCCTACGAGACAATAAGGAGAAAGCTGCCGAGGATAGGATCCATAGTCAATACGGAGAAGGGAAAGGGCGAGGTTGTTGGCAACAGCGTGGTCAAGGAGAATGTGAAGGTAAAGCTGAACTTCGTGACTGAAGAGGTGATAGAAACCTTCAGCATTTACGAGATTGAGCTGCTGAAGGGGCATTATGAAGATACCTTTGACGAGAAGGATATCAAGATCGACCCGAATTCCGTTGACAAAGAGGACTTGAAGCTCATCAAGAAGATATTGAAGGACGAAAAGTAGGAACTAAACAGGAAAATCAGGGGGGACCATAAAAGATAGATATCTTTTTTACTGGTTCCCCTTTAAAAAAAGTTATAAGTTGTGTACAATTAATTAAGTTTTTCAATTCCGATGAATTTGGTCGGATAATTTAATGTTTAGTTCAGATATTCCCTGTAGAATTGGTATAATATATTTGTGGACATCTATGGTAGAGGCTAAATCGCAAGAGGTGATCGGTATGAGTTACGACAATTTCTTCGGCTCATTTTTTGACAGGGTCGGAGACCACGAACATGAGGAAATGAGATGCCCAAATTGCGGGCTTGAGTTCAGGTCTTTCAAGAAGACAGGTCTCCTTGGCTGCAGCGTATGCTATGAATACTTTGCGGAATACCTAGTCCCTTCAATAAAGAGGGTTCAGGGAGGGCTTGTCCATGTGGGTAAGTTTCCAAAGCATGCAGCTGTGGAGATGACTAACAAGAGAAGGATGGAAACCCTTAAAAGGCGTCTTCAGGAAGAGATAGCGAAAGAGAACTTTGAAGAAGCAGCAGGTATAAGGGATGAGATAAACCAGCTGAGGCGGGACATGAAGAAGGAAGGTGAGACCAATGCTTGAAAAGGAATCACTGGTACTGATGAGCAGGGTTAGGTTCGCAAGGAACCTTGAAGCCGTACCGTTCCCGCATATGCTTGACCGCGAGAGGGCAAGGGACATAGTGTCAAAGGTAGAGGATGCATTCTATGTAAGCTCGGCTATAAAGTCCGATTACACTACCCACAGGATGTGGGACCTGGGACGGACTGAAATTCTGGTCGGCTTCGAGAAGCACCTGGTGAGCGCCAAGCTCATCAACAACAGCGACATCTCGGCATATATACTTGAAAACAGGGAAATGGTGAGTCTCATGGTCAATGAAGAGGACCACATAAGGCTGCAGTGCATGCAGAGCGGCTTCGGCCTGAGGGATATATTCAAGAAGGCTGACATGCTTGATGACCTTCTTTCGGAAAGGCTTACTTTCGCATTTGACAAGAACCTGGGGTATATAACAGCATGTCCAACTAACCTCGGTACTGCAATGCGGGCTTCGGTCATGGTGCACCTGCCGGGCTTCACGCTTGCTGACAAGATAAGCCATGTGGCCCAGGTACTCGCCCAGATGGGGATGACCATCAGGGGTATCTACGGAGAAGGGTCCCAGGCTGAAGGCAACATATACCAGATATCCAACGAGGTTACACTTGGACTCTCCGAGGAGGACATCCTTACTAACCTTGAGAGTACGATACTCAGCATACTTGATGAGGAGCAGGTGAACCAGATGAAGCTGCTCGGACAGTTCACAAGTGAGATAGAGGACAAGGTGTACAGGTCCCTTGGCATACTGATGAATGCCAGGGTAATGGCGTCAAAGGAAGCCCTTTACCACCTGTCCATGGTTAGGCTCGGGATAGAGCTTGAACTGTTGAAGGATATAGAGCTTAATATAATTGATAATCTGATAATAAGCACCCAGCCCGGAATGATGCAGAAGTCATACGGCACGGCACTCACCGAGAAGGAGAGGGACGTGAACAGGGCGAAGATAATAAGAAGCATTTTTTAGACAAGGAGAGTGTTAGTAATGTTTGAGAGATTTACAGAAAGGGCGAAGGCAACGCTCATGCATGCCCAGAAGGAATCCCAGAAGTTCCAGCACGGCTATATAGGTACCGAGCATATACTTTTCGGTATAGCCAGTGTTGAGGGCGTAAGCAAGAATATGCTTAATGAAAACGGGGTGACCGCAGAGGTCATTGATGCCCTGATAGAGGAAAGTGTCGGAAAGGGTAACAATATGACAATGGGTCCGGGGCAGTTTGCGCTGACACCCAGGACAAAGAGGCTGCTTGACAACAGCTTCAAGGAGGCAAGGAACCTCGCCCAGAACTATGTGAGCCCGGAGCATATGCTGATCGCGATACTCAGCGAGGCTGAAGGCATAGCATACAGCATACTTACGAACCTGCAGGTAGACATAAACAAGCTTAGAAGCCAGGTGCTTGCATCCTTTGCAGGACAGCAGGGGGAATCTGGCAGCGAAGGCCAGTCATCGGAGAAGTCGAACACCCCGGTGCTTGACCAGTATGGCAGGGACCTGACAGCAATGGCCAGGGATGGAAAGCTTGATCCTGTAATAGGAAGAGGTGACGAGACAGAGAGGATCCTCGAGATACTTTCAAGGCGCACCAAGAACAACCCATGCCTCATAGGAGACCCGGGAGTTGGTAAGACTGCAATTGCTGAAGGTCTTGCCCAGAGGATAGTCAAGGGAAACATACCCGAGCTTCTTAAGGACAAGAGAGTAATAAGCCTTGACATAGCTTCAATGGTAGCAGGGTCAAAGTACAGGGGAGAATTTGAGG
The DNA here is from genome assembly GCA_002428415.1 of Clostridiaceae bacterium UBA6110. Classification (GTDB taxonomy): domain Bacteria; phylum Bacillota; class Clostridia; order Clostridiales; family Clostridiaceae; genus Youngiibacter. The sequence goes on along the minus strand of DIWI01000045.1, from coordinate 6,949 downwards.
AAAGGCTCAAGAATGTCATGGAGGAGATCAGGAAGGCTGGAAATGTCATCCTGTTCATAGACGAGATACATACCATAATCGGAGCCGGAGGAGCTGAAGGCGCAATAGATGCCTCAAATATCCTTAAACCAGCGCTTGCCAGAGGCGAGATACAGGCAATAGGCGCCACAACGATAGAGGAATACAGAAAGCATATAGAGAAGGATGCTGCCCTGGAGAGAAGGTTCCAGCCAGTCACTGTAGGAGAGCCATCACTTGATGAGGCACTTCTGATACTTAAGGGACTAAGGGACAAGTACGAAGCCCACCACAGGGTGAAGATTACCGATGAGGCCCTTGAAGCCGCTGTAACGCTGTCAGACAGGTACATCACTGACAGGTTCCTTCCAGACAAGGCAATAGACCTGATGGATGAGGCAGGTGCAAAGGTGAGGATACAAAATCTTACCGCACCGCCTGATGTGAAGAAGATCGAGGAAGACCTGAAGCATGTAGCCAAGGAAAAGGAAGAGGCTGTATCCCTACAGGATTATGAGAAGGCAGCAAAGCTTCGTGACCGTGAGAATGAGCTGAAGAAGGACCTGGAGGATTCCAAGAAGAACTGGAAGTCCGGAAGCACTTCGGTAAGCAACCTTGTTGTAGGCGAAGAGGATATCGCACAGGTAGTTTCGAGATGGACGAAGGTTCCAGTCAAGAAGCTGACTGAAAAGGAATCTGGGAGGCTTTTAAACCTTGAGTCAATACTCCACAACAGGGTAATAGGACAGGAAGAGGCTGTAAAGTCAATTTCAAGGGCAGTAAGAAGAGCAAGAGTAGGACTTAAGGACCCCAAGAGGCCAATAGGGTCATTCATATTCCTCGGCCCTACCGGAGTGGGAAAGACTGAGCTTACCAAGGCATTGGCTGAGGCGATGTTCGGATCTGAGAAATCAATGGTAAGGATAGACATGTCCGAATATATGGAGAAGCATACTGTATCAAGGCTCATAGGCTCGCCTCCGGGATACGTGGGCTACGATGAGGGCGGCCAGCTGACAGAGGCTGTAAGAAGGAATCCATATTCGGTAATTCTTTTCGATGAAATAGAGAAGGCTCATCCGGATGTATTCAATATACTTTTGCAGATACTTGAGGACGGAAGGCTTACGGACGGCAAAGGAAAGACAGTCAACTTCAAGAACACTATCATAATAATGACCTCCAACGCAGGCGCGATGACCATAAAGAAGCAGAAGTCCATCGGATTCGTAACCTCAGCAGATGAGAAGGCAAGCGACTATGAGAAGATGAAGGACAACATACTTGATGAGCTCAAGAGGACCTTCAGACCCGAGTTCATTAACAGGATCGATGACATAATCGTATTCCATTCCCTTGAAGAGAAGGACCTTGACCAGATTGTGAACCTCATGCTCAAGGAAGTTGCAAAGCGTGTAGAAGAAAAGGACATATTCCTTACCTTCAGCGAAGAAACTGTCAAGTTCCTGGCAGCCAAGGGAGTGGATACGACCTATGGAGCAAGGCCACTTAGGCGGGCAATAACGAAGGAGCTTGAGGATACTCTCTCTGAAGCGATGCTTCAGGGAAATGTAAAGCCAGGTGACGAGGTTACTGTGGATGTAAAGAACAAGGCTCTGACCTTCATCAAGAAGGGTGAAAGGGAAATTGCACCTGAGGAAAGACGGGAATTCGAGGAAAAGATCCTTGAGGAAGAGAATCAGGAAGGAAAATAGGCATTGAGTGAAAGGCCGGTTGAAAAACCGGTCTTTTCTGTTGGGAAGAATTCTGGATCTTTATAGCTTTGGAATGAATTTCACAGCCTAAATCGTCTCAAAGGAAGTTTATGAGTATAAATAGGGATATCCGTGAAACGTTTCGTATGAAATGAACATGAAATAAATGGATGAAATTCTGCCCTGTGATTATATTAGCTGGTTATGGTACATTGCCAATTAAATCTATAAACCACTCAATACCAATGATTTACAGGGTTTTATCCCGGGGTGTGAAATATGAAATGCGGTTGAAATGTGATTTGTTAAAAAAATAACTAAAGATAGTATGAAAAATAACAAAGAAACCAGGAAAGGTAATCTTGTGAAATGAATTTCCTGGTTAATTTTGACTGAAATTCCGGAAAACCGCGAAACGTTTCATGGAACGTAAAGGGCATGTCATTCAGAAAAGGGTAAAAACGCATGAAATGTAAAGGATTTGACGATTTTTCCGTGAAACGTTTAGTCGTTATTTTTCATACTCTCATGGATACCGATTGCAAAAAAACAAAAAAAATTATATTTGCTAAAATACCATGAAACATATTCCCAAATAATAATTCTGTCAGAAAATCTCCCGGATTTAGCAGTCAGGACTGAAAATACGAGGCTTAATTCTTGGGTAAATATTTAGCAAGAATATAAATAGGAGTTAAAAGTGATATATAGTTAAAGATTTAACAGCTGTTGACAACGGTTTCTTGCAGGACTATTATGTGGGCAAGAAATTCATTCCAAAACAAAAGATAAAAACGTGAAATGAATTTGATGAATTTCATGTGAATAACAAGAAAAGGGGGGGAAGAAAAAATGAAAGCATTCGATTCAAGTTCAAGGAATACAGAGACGATCGACAGGATTGTCAGCCACTATGATTCATACTCAGAAGTAGAGAAGAGAGTAGCGGACTACATACTTGAAAACCAGGAAGGAATTTCCTCAATGACTACTGTTGAACTTGCCAGGAACTGTCAGACAAGCCCGGCTTCAATAATAAGGTTCAGCAAGGCAATAGGCTTCAAGGGATTCAATGAGCTCAAGTATTATATGGAGAACCAGATACTCTCAAGCTACGGAATAGAGCAGGCAATTGGAAAAGACGACGACATCGCTATGATAAAGCAGAAGTTCGCAAAGCTTAACCAGCTTATAATTGACGATACCATGCAGATGCTTGATAACAGGCAGCTGGAAATAGCCATAGACAAGCTGGTCAATGCCAACAGGATACTTGTCATCGGCGAAGGCGGATCAGGAGCCATATGCATAAGTACCTACAACCTGTTCCTTCAGCTTGGATTGCCGTGCGCAGTAGAAACTGATGCGTTCCTTCAGGTAATGGCAACGACACACCTTAATGAAAATGATGTAGTGATTGCAATGATACACAGCGGAAGGTCCAAGAACACTTTGGACAGCATGAGGCAGGCAAAGAAGAACGGGGCGACTGTCATATGCATCACAGGCTACCAGAAATCACCGATGTCAGAAGAAGCAGACATAGTTCTGTATTCAACAACGAGAAGCACTCTTTCACTTAGTGATGTGCCATCCGCGAGAATCAGTGAGCTTTGCATAATAGGGGTTCTGCAGCTGGGAATACTGGCAAAGAATTTCAATAAGTATACGGTAAATATCGAGAAGTCTAAAGAAGCCTATAAATTGAAGAGAATCTAAAGACAAAGTAACCAGGGGGAAAGAGTAGATGAAGAAAAAGATCATAGCAATAATCGCGAGCCTGATGCTTGTGGTGCCAATCCTTGCAGGATGTACGAGCAATACTGGAAATTCAGGAACCGGTAATGAAGCGATGTATCCGAAGATGAAGCTGAGGATGACAGTAAACGGAACTGACATTGCAACTGATACAAAGACAGCCAAGAAGTTCGCTGAACTTGTGAGCGAAGGTTCAGGTGGAAACATTGAAATCGTAGTTTTCCCAAATGATCAGCTCTCAGGCGGTAACATGACAAAGTCAATCGAGATGGTTGCACAGGGTGCCACTGAAATATCAGCATATGCAACAAGCGCACTAGGTGTCCTCGATCAGAGGCTTCTGGTAGGAACCATACCATGGATATTCGATAATTACACACAGGCCAGAGAGACGATAGATACAACTGGCGGAGCATATTATGCGAAACTTTTGGCAAATAAAGGTCTGACTTATCTGGGATCGGTGCACAACGGCTTCAGGCAGATTTCGAACAGCAAGAGAGAAGTAAAGACACCTGAAGATGTAGCTGGACTAAAGATTAGAGTACCAGGTGGCGAGGTTTATCTTAACTTCTGGAAGGCGCTTGGCGCAGATCCTGTGGCAATGAGCTGGGGCGAGGTTTTCACAGCCATTCAGCAGGGCACCATAGACGGTCAGGAGAATGGGTTCAGCGTTACAAACTCTGCTAACATATATGAAATCCAGAAGTACATGACTGTGTGGAATTACACTTATGAGAACTATCTGTTCGTTGTCAACTCCGAAAAATTCGACTCAATGACGCCTGAAACACAGGCTTTATTGAAGGAGAAGGCTCTTGAAGCATGCGAATGGGGCAGGGACATGGTTGAGGAAGGTGAGCAGGTTCTGATGGAGAAGTTCAGGGCGGCAGGAATGACAGTCACCGAGCTTACATCTGAAGAGCTGGAGCCTTTCAAGGTAAAGATAGCGGACCTGCAGAAGTATTTCATTCAGAAGTACGGCACAGAGGCTGCTGAAGCCTTCGGACTCAAGTAACAGAAGATAGAAACTGATTATGGGGGAAAATATGAAAAACGCATTTGATAAACTTGAAGAGATCATTGCCGCTCTAGCATTGAGCGCCATGACGATCCTGGCTTTCGTCAATGTAATAGCAAGATATGTGTTCAGCGCATCCTTGTCGTTCACAGACGAGATAACGACAAACCTGTTCGTACTTCTTACACTCATTGGTGCATCCATTGCAACTGAGAGGAACGCACACCTCGGGCTTGGAATCATAACAGACAACGTATCGCCAAAGCTGAGAAAGAGCCTTGCAGTCCTTGCAAATCTGCTTGGAGCTGGATTTACAGCAGTACTTACATACTACGGAGTTGTAATGGCATACAACGAGTACAAGCTTCAGCAGGTTACATCGGGAATGCAGCTGCCTGAATGGATATTCGGTTCGTTCGTGCCGATTGGAGCAGCACTGCTCCTGGTAAGATTCCTGCAGAAAGCTATCAATATCAGCAAGGAAGAGGTGAAGTAGCATGACGACATTCATACTTTTTACATCATTTCTAGTACTGCTCCTGATGAATGTGCCAATAGCGATCACTCTCGGACTTTCATCACTCGTTGCTCTGCTCGCTGAAGGCATTGACCCGATAATCGTTCCAATGAACGTTTATGCGTCAACCAGCAAGTTCGTACTCCTGGCTATACCGTTCTTCATACTCGGCGGAAACATAATGGAAAGGGTCGGTATTTCAAGAAGGCTGATAAATCTTGCTGAGAAATTCGTAGGTCACCTCAAAGGTGGAATGGCAATTGTCTGTGTCCTGGTTGCATGCTTCTTCGCTGCCATATCAGGATCAGGCCCGGCAACAGTTGCAGCCCTTGGTATGATAATAATCCCGGCCATGATTAAGACCGGATACTCACCTGAATTCTCATCAGCGCTCATGGCAAGCTCAGGAGCAATCGGTGTTATCATACCTCCTTCGATTACATTCGTAGTGTACGGATCGATCGCAGGAGCATCCATAGGAACACTGTTCATAGCCGGAGTAATACCAGGAATCCTGGTCGGACTGGGACTAGTAATTGTAGCTCTTGTAATCGGAAAGAAGCTGGACCTCAAGACATCTGAGAAGGCAAGCTTCAAGGAAAGGATGATAGCTCTAAAGGATGCGTTCTGGGGCCTGATGATGCCGGTAATCATACTCGGCGGAATCTACGGAGGTATATTCACTCCGACAGAGGCAGCCGCGGTATCTGCAGTATATGGACTCTTCGTAGGACTCTTCATATACAGGAGCATAAACGTCAAGGAGCTTTATCAGATACTTGTTGATTCAACATCACAGACAGCCGTAGTAATGCTCATAACCGCAACAGCCAGCCTGTTCGCATGGGTAATCACGGTTTCAGGAATAGGAAGCGCCATAACTTCGCTTTTCATAAATGTCAGCGGAGGAAGCACGATCATATTCTTCATCATTGTAAATGTGATACTTCTTATTGCCGGAATGTTCCTTGACTCCACATCAGCGCTCTTCATATTCACACCTCTCTTCCTGCCGGTTGCGAAGGTGCTTGGAATTGACCTGATACATCTTGGAGTCGTAATGATAGTAAACCTTGCTATAGGACTTGTAACGCCTCCTGTCGGAGTCAACCTTTATGTTGCCTGTGGAATAGGAAACATAAATCTTACAAGGATCTCAAAGGCAGCTTTACCACTGCTCGCAGTATCATTACTAATACTTCTCGCGATAACATATATACCTCAGATATCGCTCCTGCTGCCTGGACTGATGTAAATACAACTTACATATAGATCAACAAAAGATAGAAGAAAACTTGAAACACAAAAGATGAAATTCTGAGAAACGAAAGACAAGGCACTTAAGAGAAACAAAAGATTAGACATTGATAAACAAAAGAAGAAGAAATCCAAAACAAACAAAAGATGAAGCTGCATGGATGAAACACAAAAGATAAAAGCCTATTTTGGCTGATTAACGTACGCGATGAAAAACAGGAGGAAAAAAATGAAAAACATTACCGTCACCGAACTCAAGGAAAAGGCGAAGGAGCTCAGGAAGACTGCGCTTACCATGATCTACACAGCCCAGTCAGGACATCCGGGCGGATCGCTTTCAGCGGCAGACCTAATGGCTGCACTGTACTTCAGGGAAATGAATATTGACCCTAAGGATCCCAGAGGGGAGGACAGAGACAGGTTCGTACTTTCAAAGGGACATGTCGCTCCAATCCAGTATTCGGCACTTGCGCTGAGCGGATTCTTCCCATATGACACCATATATACACTAAGGCAGTATGGCTCGATACTTCAGGGGCATCCTGACATGAAGAAGACTCCTGGAATCGACATATCCACTGGATCTCTCGGACAGGGATTTTCAGCAGGGGTAGGAATGGCCATAGCTGCAAAGATGGACAGGAAGTCATACAGGACATTTGT
>DIWI01000042.1 GCA_002428415.1 Clostridiaceae bacterium UBA6110 | reverse complement strand
GAATTTTAACACTATTTCAACATTCTCCCTCCACCATCACCACATTTGTCATATCTTCACCTATCTCAGAATATCCAGGGTACTCATATGCGATTTAAAGATAATATGACCTATGCTAGTCTTTCTTTGCCGTCCATCCTCACTTGAATTCAAAATCTATAACCTTATTTGACATCCTGCAGTAAGCCTCACGGCAATACTAAAAAACAAATGCTTCTGCCGCAAAACGCAGCAGAAGCATCTGTTATGATTTACCTATGTCGCTCACTTGAAACAAGTCATCAGTCAGGCAACCTAAGGTATAGCAAGTACTACACCATGAGGTGATGGCTTGCCGTCATGGTCAAGATTAACGAAGACAGCATGGCCTTCACAGATTTCAATGCCAGAGAGGCCTGACCTGCCCTTGGCTAAAACGGTAAGGCTTGTCCTTCCCGCCTTTGATATCGTGCATTCGAAATCAAGCACGTCTCCGGCCTTTACAGGCTTCCTTATCGCAAAATCACTTATACCTGCACAGACCAGGCTGTCTGACTGCTTCAGGACTTTCGCAGCGCAGATGAATGAGCTTTCCACGAACCATTCGACTATCCTTCCTGCAAACAGCGTCTCATGGTGGTTAAGGTCCTCAGACTTCACGAGCTTCGATACAGTTATCCCTTCCATTTCCATACTCCTCCCCGTACTTCAGGCTTAGCTAAGCCAGGTAGCTTACAGCGATGCCAGCTATTTCATTCCTTGCCCATTCAACGATCCTGTTATGGCAGGTGAAGAGGATCACCTGCGGGCTCTTTTCACCGGAATTGGAGTAGTCGGCGATGAACTCAAGACCCTTCTTAGCCCTGTCATCGTCGTATTGCACAAGGACATCATCAAGAAGCACCGGAAGCTCCTCTGCGCTGCTGTTAAGCAGGTCAGATACGGCAAGCCTCAGTGAAAGGTATGCCTGGTCAATGGTCCCGCTTGACAGGTATTTCCATTCACGCATCTGAGAGGTGTTGACATCCTGGACATTGATGTCAAAATTCCTTGTGATCATGACATTCTTGTATTTCCCTCCAGTAAGCCTGCCGAAAATGTCCGCAGTCCTGCTGTTCAGTATGGGACCGAAGCTCTGCCTCACCTCATCAGAAGCCTCCTTAAGCACATCCTTTGCTGTCTCCAGGACAGAATAATACTCGTCATCAAGTGCTATGTCCTGCTTCAGCTTGTCAATATCATCTTCGACCTGGCTGACATTCCTCTTATCCCTGTACCTGTTTCTTATATCGGATTCGACCTTGATAAGTTCAGATGTGATCCTCTTTTCCTCTTCAATCAGCTTCTCTGAATTGGACTTAAGTTCCAGGGCGCTTTCCTCAGTCAGCTTTTCCGGAATGACCCCACTGTTGCTCTTAAGGATGATATCCCTTATCCTCCCGGTCTCCTCCTCAAGATCCCCGGAAGTCCTTCCACCAAGCTCCTCACCGAGAAGCTCCGTCTGGCTCTCGACCTTAAGCTTCAGGCTGTTCACTCCTTCAATCTCTTTCTTCAGTTCTGCAAATGCGTAAAGACCTTCACCGAAGACTGAAGACTTCCTATACCTGCTTATAAGGTTCAGGAATTCAGCAGTATGCTCCTCTGCATGCTTTCCTGCCTCAGCCGCCTTATCAGAGGCGTCTTCAACATCAAGCTCCTTTTCTTCAATGCTCTTCCTGCTTGTTTTGATATCCATATGCAAAGCCTTGAGCTCATCGATCGTGCCGCACCCGAAGCCTTCAAGCTTCTCGCCAAGGCGCACTGCAAGCTCGTCCAGCCTTGAGCCTTTATTTACAAGGTCAAGCTTCAGCATTTCAAGCTCCTCAAAAGTACCCGTGACACCTAGCATCAGCAGCTCGCTTTCCTTATCTGCCAGCTTTCTGTCGATGCTGTCAATGGAATCCTTAATATGCCTTAGGCTTATATTTGCCTCGCTCAGCTCCTTGTCAACTGCTGCGTAGTCATCAGTGGCTTCGGCATGACTTCTCCTGGTTTCAGATATGGCTTTAGTGAGCTCCTTGAATTCAGTCTCAAGGCTTTCACTTGACTTCCTTGCCTTCTCCTCGAACTCGAGAGCCCCTTTAAGCTCCGTTTCCGCCTGCATTTCAGCCTCATCAAGGTTCTGCCTGGCAAGCCTTACCTCTTCCTCATCCACCTGGGACCTTGTGCTTGTTACTGTCTCCTTCCTGCTGAAGGCGAATATGAGGATCGCAGCTGCAACAGCAACACCGCCGTACAGGAAAGTGTTGACCGTTATCCCAAGTATCACAGATGCTGCAGCAACGATTATTGAAGCAACTATCAAAGCAATACCTGGCTTTGCAGGTCTTGTTTCCTCTATGCTGTATCTCTTCGGAGCCTCAGCAAGCCTTACCTTTTCCCTGGCCGCCTCAAGCTTCTGCGAATTCAACGCCTTGACATTCAATGTGCTCTGCTGGGCCATCTTATAGTCAGTCCTTGCCTGATTCAGATTGGACTCCATGAACTCCAGAATCCCTTCTTCATCGTCAAGCCTTCTCTTGATATCCTCAAGAGCTGCCCTGGCCTTTTCCAGCCTTGCTTCTATTTCATCTTTAGATGATTTCCCCCTGGAAAGTACTTCCTCATCATGTACCTTACTATCCCTCAGCTCATCTACAGCCTTCTTCCTCTCAAGGAAACCAGCAATTATGCCAATCTTTTCCCTGAGGTCAGCTGTTTCCTTCTTAAGGCCATCAGCTTCAGTCTCTATGGATCTGACCTCACTTACATCCTCTTCAGAGACAGAAGGAAATTCAAAAGCCTTCAGCTTTTCCAGCGCCTCTCTCTTTCCCGCAAGTGTCCTTGTCCTTTCCTCAAGCAGCTCCTCGGAGGACCTGATACTGTCCAAAGCATCCTGGCACCTTTTCTCGAAGACTCCGTCAAGGTCAATTCCAAGTGATTCAAGCCTTTCAGATTGGCGTTTGTACTCCCTTAAGAGCTCGTCTATCTTCTCCATCTTCACTATCAGTCCCTTAGGACCGTCCATCTGTTCAAGAAGCTCCTGAAGCTCAAGCTCAAGCCTTGCCTTTTCAATGGCGGCAGATGTCGTCTTAAGCTCACCTTTCAGCGACTCCATGCGAAGCTCAAGGCTTCTCTTTGTCTCCTCGTCTGACTTAGCAGCGCTTAATTCACCAGTCAGCTCTATGAGCTTCTCACGCTTCTTGTCAGTGATGCCGATCCTCCCTCTCTTTGACCTTAATGAATCCATGGCATCCTGAAGCCTGGTATCAACCTTCTTGTAGGATACCGTCTCATCCCCTGTTGTAACCAGGTTCAGAAGCTTCTGCGTTATCTCGTCATCCTTGTCCTGCGCAAGATCATCAAAGCTTCCTATCTGGCCTATGAATACGCTCTTCTCAAAGGCCAAGGCACCGATACCGAAGAACTTCTGCCCAGGCTCGGTCTTGCCTGGAAGGCTCTCCTCTTCACCTGAGGCAAGGTTCCATAGGCTTATCTGGTCGGTTGAATTGGAGTTGCCAAAAGACCTGATGAGCTTATAAGGGATTCCTCTTGATACGAATTCAATACTTCCGGACATCTTCGATCCATCCCAAGGCAGATACCTTTTTCTTACATTCTTGGCGATGTCGGCAGCCCTGCCGGTATTTCCATAGAACATCATCTTAATGAAATTCATTATAGTGCTCTTGCCGTCCTCATTGCTGCCAAACACCACGTTGCAGTGGTCTGAAAAATCCATGGTATAGTTGTCGAACTTTCCGAACCTGTCTATATGCACCCTCTTAATGATCATTTGCAGGCACCTCCTTATCAAAGGCCTTTATCCCGACATACATGGCCTTCCTGTACCTTTCGACCCTGGCACTGTCATCGCTGCCGTTAAGGCCTGCAATCTTAGCAAGCATCATCCTGACAAAGATGCCCTTGAGCGATGTCTCCCTTGATAAACCGTCAAGGTCAACCTGCACGTGAGTATTGTCCCTTACCTTCAGGTAATGTGTTTCACCCTTAAGCCTTGCAGCTATAGCAGTAACGTCAGGCGAATAGTCCTCCTCAAGCGCTCCTTCAAGAATGACCTTGTACAGGTTTCTCTGGTAGGAATCCCCGTATTCGCACTTCATCCTGTGCCTTATGATGTCATAGGCCTCAAGGTCAGACCTTGCAGACGTAATGTCAGCCCTGAGCTCAATGTTTCTCCTCATAGAGATAGGTCTGAATTCCAGGTTTACGGAACCCTTATGGACAGTACCTATCAGTATTCCCTTATCATCAAGCTCATCGAAGCCCATGCCCTCTGGACATCCGGAATAGCCATACCAGGTTGTCCCAATGTTATTGATGCCGGAATATTTGTGTGTGTGACCAAGGGCAATATAATCCATGCCGGAAGAACTGATTCGCATTGGCGTGACAGGATTATAGCTGCTGAGCTGGTAATTTGATACCAGGTCGCCGTGTACGACGCAGATGTTTATCCTTGATTTGTCAACTGGAGGAACATATTCAAGGAATCCCTTTGTCACATAGGTGCTTCTGAACGCCGCACCCCAAAGGCACACCCCCTTGTCAGGAAAATCGATCTTCTCCAGGTCAGACTTGAATATATTGACATTACCGCTCCAGTCATTGTCAGCATAGGGCGAATCTACAGCCATATAGTCATGGTTTCCCGGAGAAATGGCAACAATGGTCTCAGGAATTTTTGCAAGGGTCTCCTTTACCGTCTTAACAGTATTCGAATCTATATTGCTTCCCTCAAACAGGTCTCCTGCTATGAGCAGGAGATCCACCTTCTCATCCCTGCAGATCGTTGTGATATTTATGAATGTAGACAGCAGCTCCTGCCTTCTTTCCATGGCGATCCCGCCAAGAGAACTGAGCTCAGCCCCAAGATGCAGGTCCGCACAATGCAATACTTTGACATAATCCATATACTTAGCTCCACTCCTTCTATCATGCTTATAATACACATAATCTAATTATAAGGCCTTGAGACCAAAGGAATATACCCATAAATAATATATTATGCAGAGCTGCATGAACCTTTAAACACGATTTCGCGAGCTTTTGTAAATAATACGGATACTTTCCCTCATAAAAGAAGGACGGGAATAAATTAAGACATAAAGGACATCTCTTTCAGGCTGAAAAGCGATCCATTCGGAAAATAACACGAGTCACCGGAATGTTAATTACCATCGGTAAAAATCTTTGCGATCAGGTATCTGCTTAAGTAGACCAATCTCCTATGCATACCTACACAAATCATGTTCTCTATATGCCTATCATGTCTTGAACCATGGGGCCATAGCCAAAGAAAGAATTTAGTACGGATCGATCTCTGACTTCATGAAATCCTAACCTTCATGCCACATCTGCTACTATAGTGGCCAATGGTTCCCGGATATCCCAGGGAGCATGAATACACACCGCCATCTTCAACCTATAGAGAACCATATATCCCCTTAATCACTTCCTCAATGGAGATTAACAGAAGGTTATCAGCCGGCTTGCTTCAGTCATGCTAAAATGTAATTGATGGGATACTGTCGTAATATACGCATCTGACACAATGTTGGCAGTCGTTCAGATTCTGCAAGGACATGAACATAAGCTCCGTCTCAGCTCAATACCATATTTTCAGCTACCGTATTCCACGACAATAATGCTGCTATAAAGGAATACTGAATTTCAGTGATTACAGTCCTCCACTACGTTTTATTTCCGCACTGCGGCAAATTAGTTAACAGGGGGGAGAAAAATGAACAGAAAGAGGTCATGCATCCTCATCGCATTGTTTCTTTCGATAGGACTTTTCCTGGGAGGAACGAACATAGCAGAGGCTGCCGTTAAAGCAAAGCCGGTGTTTGAGATAGTTGAAGTGGTTTTTGAACCAATGCCATTGGATTCAAATCGATTCAGAGTATCCTTCAGGTGGGATAACATTAAGACAATTGGATATGAGGCAAGCATCTCTTCGGAGACAAAGGAAGTGTTCTACCTGCTTAACACGCGCCAGGAGCTCTGGACATCCGCAGATATCACTGTTGGTACAAACACTGATATCCCAATGGATGAACTTGGCACCTACACAATCAGGGTTGCTCTTATAGACAAATTCGGGAGAGTTATGAAGCCCTATGTATTGACTCAGACCTACGAGGTAACGGACCTTCATCCTATACCGTAATCAAACCTTAACAACATATAAACAGGAAAGGCAGGCAATCCTATGAAAGCCTGCCTTTCTTCTTAATAGTCTTCAGTACTCCTAAACACTAAGGGTCTTCAAACACCTTAGAAAATGAAGGCTAACAAAATTCGCTTGCTTCACAGACCGCTTCATGTACTTGTCCCGGCAGCCAGCAAGGCCGTATGCAGTGTTTCAACCGGTTCTTGAAACATACGATCATCATGATACACCATACGTCATATTGTTTGGTATTAGATTAGTTTAAAGAAAAAAATGCCGAAGCCTCATTGCAGTCAAGGAGCTCGGCATTTCCAATTTGTTACAGCTAAAATTCAGGTTTCATCATATCATCAAGCTTATTTCAGTTTCACTAAGTCAGTTAACAATACGACTTCTTGAGCCTTTTATCAATGGTATGGTAATTCGTATTTGTCAATTGATAATTCTATGTGTATGGATTAACTTCCAATTATTGGCAATACAGAACATGGTAGAAGCTTAATCATTATCAGATTACATTTCGTTTTTGATATTCAAATTTATTTCTCAATGACAGGACTCCACTACCACTGTAACCATTTCTACCTTATCTTTTCTACAATGCACCGGCATCCGTTGACTTCAACGGTTGAGCCGATTTTAGCTTTTAGTAGTGACTTCCCCAAGTAAGACACCCTTGTAACTTCCAGGGTATTGGTTCTATTGGTATAGTCAGTTATCTTATCAACGAATTTTACATTGATCTTTTCATTGTCAGCGAGTCTCTTTAAAACCATAGATTTAAAAATTGAATTACATGCTTTATGTTGTCCGCTGCTTTTATTGATGCTGACCTTCTCGAAGTATCTTCCATCGATGATGGTGATTGATTTCTTCTGTCGCCATTCCGCTTCATTTTTCGTCATTCGAGAAGGCTTAGGCTCCCGCCCATCCGATGCCTTCTTGCTTGAAACTGGAGTCTCCTCAGGCTTCAATACATTAGCTACTTTTATAGCCTTCTTAATATCATTCGAAACATAATGGCTACAGTACTTATAGAAGCTTGGACCGATCGACCCTATATCCACTTTCTGTATCTGACAGTATTCACCTTTGCAGTTGATGCATATCAGGCATGAGTTGTGAGTCTTCTTTTCATACTCATAAATAGTACCTCTCCAGTTTGCACATGATTTGGTTCTAAACATAATCTCCCCCAAAATTCATTTACTTCAATCGGTCCATTTAATGCAGATTATCTCATAGTGTGTTGATAAGTGTCTCATAGCCTTTTCGCCAAGATGCCTTCATGCTTTCTTTATTTCTCCAAATCGTTTCTGGCCCGGTCATTCTTCCAAAGTCAAGAAAAAATACCCCTTCAATCAACGCTACTGATTGGACATTCTTGGTCTTTCCCGACTGGAAGCACATCGATTTTTGAGGTGATGTGTAGACAACAGCGCAATAATTCTCGATTGCCCTTACCTTCAGGATATCGGAGAGAACTGTATCATACATGTGGTCATCATGCTCTTTCCAGCGGTTGATTATNNTCCCTTCTCAACGATCTTTGAGCTATTTAGAAGCGACTCAATTTCCTTTGCAGCAGGATTTATTTTCCATTCACCTTTGTTCGTATTATCTGAGGTGTTCTGGTCCAGGCTTATATCAGGTTCATACGAATTGTCGAAATCTGCGGTGTCGTAAATGAATATGTTGTTTATGGTATCCTTCTCGCTTCTAACCGGATAAATCGGCTTTCCTGTCATTTGTGCACCGTTTGGAGTAAAAGCGAACGCATATGAATTTATCTTGTCCTTCTTGCTGTATCCCATGGTGCAGAACGAGAAGCACTTGTTCTCAAGAGACCTGGTCTTGTTGTAGCGATGCCATTTATGGTAGACCACATTTCCTCCGGTAGAGTTTATGATGATGTCGACACCCTGCTTCCCCCAGGCTCTGCTGAATGCGGAATGATTGCAGTCATAGCATATTGTCATCCCTATCCTGGTTCCCTTGAGGATTACCGGGTTGAAGATTTCTCTGATCCTCTCCTTATATTCAGGGAATCCCAAAGGAGAATTATTCGCCATTGTATGCTTGATGTATATCCTATGATCCGTCTCGCCTCTTGAAGCAAAGGCATTGGCGTAAACGCTGTATATCAACCCATCCTTATCCTCACTGCCGACTACAACAGCGCAACCGATTTTTTTGCTGATCTGAATTGCCCGGCCTATGGGTCTCTTGACTTCATTATCATCCGAAATCCTGATTCCATAGAAATCTTTCCTATATGTTGTGTAGCACGTTTCTGGGAACACCAGAATATCAAGGTCCTGCTTAGATATGTCCTTAAGCCTTTTCCAGAAAGACAGCAAATTGTAGTCCTTCTCGCCCTGAATATAAAGTCCAATCTTCATGGTCGCCATCTCCTTTCCAGCTTGTGGTTCACAGCCCCAACACCTGTAATTTCTTTAAGGTATCTCAATGCTTCGGGAGAATTCCAGTCATATTCTCCATGCATTATACGAATTAGACGGTAACCATTTTCAAGACAAAGCAAATCTCTGATGCTGTCATAATATGCCCTTGTTTCATCTCTATTCGGTGGAAAATTGTCATTCGCCTTGATTTGCTCACAGGCTGATATCCATTTTTGTTTATCAAAGCTCAAAGTCAGGTCGTCAGGATAGCTTTCCAGTGCGGCTTTCCTTGCTAAGGAAAAATGCTGACGCTCATCATATTCAATAATCAGCTTTTCAGACTCACAAACAAAGTCACATCGAAGCTTATATTTAGGCTTATTGAATCCGCTTTTTCCTCTGTATTCATGCAATGCATCAACAAGATACTTATACTTTGTACTCTGTGAAGGGGTTACAAGCCAATCAAATGTTTTTTCAGATACAATATCTCCGCCAAAGCATCGATTAAGTACAAGCTGCAGGGCATTTTTCTGCTCTATTACCCCTTTACCGGGTATAGATATGCTCGATTCCTTTTTAACTAAGTTACTTGGCCTGACTTTCCCGTGCTCCTGTTTATTCACAGCGCTTTCATTAGTCTTGACTCTTGGCTCATCAAGAATCCCCACAATTTTTGCAATCATCTTTTTCTTCCCAGACGGTGAATATTTTGTTAAGAATCCAAGCCTATGGAAGAAATCAACTGTCTCCTTGCCACCAGAAAACTCTGATTTAGAGATTTCAGAACCATGAGCCACCCTATATGCCATTGACCGGATATGCTTTGCCGGATAAAGCTTACCCTTGAATACAAGAAATGTATTCCTTGCAGGAGGAAATTCCTCATAGCCCAGGTCAAATATTTTGATTGCTTCTACAACATCTTTCTCAGTAATGCTACTCCAATCAGATCTCAAAATACGCCCCCTTGTATTTATTTAAGGTCAAAAAGCAATTTGATTATCCCTGTTAAAATTTGCCATGTGAACGATTTCAATTACTCTATCTATATTTTATTACTATTCAGTCAAATAGAATATTACTACATTTAAATTATATTACTAATACTTACTGACTCATCTTTTCAATAGCGAAAGCTAATGTAAACTCAGAAAAATCTATTTGGGTTAACCAAAATCATCTGGAAGCATTAAGAAAATAAAGATCTGCTTTCCAAGGTCATCCGTGTCCAATTTCACGAAAAAAAACAGCCCGGAACCAGGCTGTTGAAATAAAATCTATATGCGGTAATACTGTTCCTTAAAAATCATATTGGCGCTTGATGCTACCTGTAGTTTCCACCATTGACGTTGATTACTGTACCTGAAACAAATCCGGCTTCATCAGAAGCGAGGAATGCAACTACTGCTGCAATCTCTTCAGGCTCTCCAGGTCTTCCTACAGGGATCTCTGCTATCATGACCTTCTTCCTGTCCTCAGGTATGACCTTCGTCATCTCAGTGTTTATGAAACCAGGTGCTATTGCGTTGACAGTGATGTTCTTCTTTCCAAGCTCGATTGAAAGAGTCTTCGTCAGTCCCACGACTCCTGCTTTGGCAGCAGAATAGTTGGCCTGTCCGAAGTTGCCCATCATGCCGGCAAGTGAGCTTATGTTGATTATCCTGCCATATCCGTTGGCTTCAAGATATTTCACAAGCTCCTGGGAGACAAGGAACACAGACTTCAGGTCTACTGTCATGACAGCATCCCACTGGGCATCAGTCATCTTCTTGAATGAAGAGTCCTTTGTAATACCGGCGTTATTGACGATTATGTCAAGCTTNNATTTTGCTCCGAACACATCGTAGCCCTTTGATGTTAGCTCTTCTACTGCCAGGTTTATCTTCTCTTCGTTGACGTCTGTGATGACGACCTTGACTCCATCTGAAGCAAGCCTTTCCACCATGGCCCTTCCCAGTCCCTGTGCCGATCCTGTCACTATTGCGACTCTGTCCTTGAATATCATCTTTCTACCTCCATCAGTTCAATATTTGTAGAATCCCTGTCCGCTCTTCTGTCCAAGCTTTCCTGCCCTAAGCATCTGCTTCAGGACCATATCAGGCGCATACATGTCATCGCCGAACTCTTCCCTGTAGTATTCCAGTATGGTGCAGGTGAGGTCAATTCCACCCATATCCAGCATCTGGAAAGGTCCCATGGGATAGTTAAGCCCCAGCTTTACGGCTGTGTCTATGTCCTCTATGTCTGCAACTCCTTCAGACAGCATCTTGGCAGCCTCGTTCATGTATGGGAGAAGAAGCCTGTTCACTATGAAGCCAGGCATATCCTTCTTGACCCTGACAGGAGTCTTTCCGAGGCTCTTTGCGAAGCCAAGTATGGTCTCCGCAGTCTCAGGATCTGTAAGCTCGC
>DIWI01000040.1 GCA_002428415.1 Clostridiaceae bacterium UBA6110 | reverse complement strand
GTGGCTTGGTTGGCATGCAATTGCAGGGGGCATTTACCATCTTTGCAGCAAATATGAAGAGAATATTTGTATTATTGGGTGAGTAGAGGTTAGGAATACTCTGGTATAAGGCGAAAAAATCATAAAACATAAGATACGAGGGCCCGAAATTCAGACCCTCGTATCTTATGTTCTTATTTTGTTGATTTCCGAGGGGTTTTTCAGTGCCCTCAGAAGAGGGTGTGTATTTTTTCATTTTGTTTATTTAGTATACGAGACAAGATTACTAAAGTGATACCAACCTATTGCAAGGAAGGTGATCTGCGGAGAGTGTGGTGGTTTATTTGACAGGCGGGTCTGAAACTCTACCAACAAGATACTGAGACGAGTCATCTGTCTGTGTAATCACAAGTATGAGGAGAAAAAAAGTGCTCTATCAGAACAGACATGTGGATGAAGAGGTATTGAAAAATTCTATCTACAGGAATGAAATCGCGTCTCATAGATTTTTACAGTTTGTTCACCTTATTTGGATAAGATTCTGACTACGTTCGGATAACCAAGGGATATCCCATATACACGTAAAAATCCCCTCTCCGATTTCTCGGAAAGGGGATTTCTTCCACAGTCGGCTTACAAGTAAGATTCGATTCCTGAAAGGAATCCCATGCGTCATGGTTATTTTGATTTTTCTTCGTCCTTACCATTTTCAGGAACAGACTCTGCAGCTTCCTCAGCCACTTCTTCTGTGGCTTCTGGTTCAATCACTCTCTGCTCATGTACGCTTACAACCATGGTTTCCGGATCCGACTCGAGTGTGACGCCTTCTGGAAGCTTCACATCAGCAAGCAAGATATGTTCTCCGGGCTCGAGCTCTGAAGCATCGACCTCGATATGCTCAGGTATATCCTGTGGCAGTGCCTTGATGAGGAAGGATGGCAGGTTCTGTACGAGCAGGTATCTCTTGGCCTCGATATGCTCCTTGCCAAGGATCCTCAAGGTGACTTCCTGCTTGATCTCCTCTGTCAGTGAGATCTTCATGAAGTCGATGTTGATATAGGCATCACCAAGGGCATTCTTCTTCAATTCCTTGACGATGACATCGTAATTTCCTGAACCTTCCACGTCAAGTTTGTAAACGGCGTTTTTTCCCGCTACCTTGAGTGTCTTTCTCAGTTCTTCCTGTTTGATTACTATGGACTGTGTCTCCATTCCTTTTCCATAAACTGTAGCAGGAAGGTAGCCTTCTTTTCTTAGTCTCTTATTGGCTGCAGTGGCTGCACCCTCTCTTTTTGTCGCTTTGATGGTTTCAATCTTGTTCATGTCTCATGTCCTCCTTAGAATATATGCATCTTCATCATGGCTGTTCCGACAAAAGCTCTGGGTTCGTTCCGGGTAGAATGGGTATAGGGTTCCTTTTCCTTCGGAATCGTGAATTTCTATCCTTCCCTGCTCAAACGAAATGCTCATGTCCTTCTTTCAGCCATAAAACCCGCAGTGACAATCCTAATCCGATTCGACGACAATGGACTGGTAACTAGAACACGTTTCGACCTCTAAAAGTCTATCAATCTATCTTCATGTCCTATTCTGATATCCTAAGTATGGCTGTCCAAGGTTTTGGAATTATCTATTTGTCCACCACTCAGCTTCCCTAAGATCTCTTCTTTGAGAATAAATAATTCTTCAATCGGAAGGCCGAAGTAGCTCGTGATTTTCAACGCGAGTTCAAGACTGGGGTTGTACTTGTTGTGTTCGATGGCTGTGATGGTCTGTCTGGTGATTTTAAGGTCTTCAGCCATCTTCTTCTGCGTGATTCCCGCTTTTTTGCGGATTTCCCTTACTCTGTTTTCCACTCCCATGTCTTAACCTCCTGTCAAAATGTAAATAAACCTTTACATGATTATAACATAAATCAGACGCGTTAATGTAAAGATTTATTTACATTTCTATTAGTGGTCTATTACGAGCTGCAGAATAAGCATGCTTTCCACAGGGAATCGTTGTCAGCTTTTCGACAAGGCTTCTTTCCTCCAGAAAAGAAGCCAGTCTTACTGTCTATCAAACTCCTTATCGTTCAACGAGTTTTCCTTCATGCCCGTATCGGACTCAGGGCTTCCTCCTGCAAATCTGTCCTCAGCGAGGATTTCCATGTCCTACGAAAGCTCGGCCTTTTCGCATCCTTTGCCTTAAAATATTTATTTTCTGAATGTAAATAAAGAGTTTGCGGAGTTAAATATAAAGGCATTAGAAACTGGAATGAATTTAGTTTATTAATGTGAGAAGCCTTGCCTAAGTGCATTTGAAGCACCATTACCTTAAAGTCAGTGTATCTCTCATGAAGATGAAATAACGAAGATAACTCTCTTGGTTCATGAGAAACCGCATACCCGCGGGTTTGAAAAGGCTGATGCAGTAGGCCGAAAGCAGAGTACGTTATTCAAGCGGGCTTTACTGTCAGGGTGCTTCAGACAATAAAAAAGGATGTAAAATTGAAATTACATCCTTTCTTTGATTAGACCATATTTAGATTTATAATCCTAACGTTGTCAAAAGCTTCGGGATCTGGCTGCTGAGTGCTGAGAATGTCATGAAGAGAACAAATATATAGCTTACTGTCATGCTTATTCTCAAAAGTGTAGNNGAGATTGAAGTAGCCAGATTCGCGAAAAGTATAAGTTGTGTCGGAGAACCTCCAAAACTATAAGCGACCGCCATTCCGAAAATTAATGAAGCCAGGCTGCCATACTTGACCCATTTTGACTCAAGAGCAACTTCCTTTTCGAAGCCAGCACCAAGAAGAACCATTCCTCTTTGTGTATTACCAAGCAGTGATGAGAAGCCAGCTCCAAGGAGCGCTATTCCCATTACATATTTTGCTGCATTGCCCATGATGGGGAACAGCATCTCAGCTAACTGTGCAGGTGCCTTTATTGTCGATCCTGATGGATGGAGTACTATTGCACCGACAAGAATAATTGCACCAGAGATCATTACGACACTTAATATATGTATTGCAGCGTCAGTCAGCATGACTCCGTTGAAAAGGTCTTCTTTCCTCCACTTCTTTTCTTTACCGAGGTAGGTGTTGTAAACACCCGTTGTTACAGCAGCATTAGTGGATATGAAAGCCAGTGCTGTGGCAAGACTGCCTGCAGGAACTGCAAAGCTGGTAAATCCGCCTGCCATATCACCCCAGTTAGGGCCTCCGACTCCAATTATGGTTGCATAGAAAGATACGATCATCGCCAATATACATAGGGTAATAATTTTTTCAACCTTTGAGTAGACGTTTTTGCCGAAATAACAGTATACAACAACAGCCACCATCAATGCCGATCCGATTTTCCAGTTGACTCCGGAAATTAGGGTGACACCTGCACCTGTACCAGTTACGTTACCAATAGTGAAGAACAGGCAGGCTAAAAATGTTGCAATTCCCACCACATTGGCAGCGACCGGTCCGTAATACTTTCTGATTGAATGGATGGTAGGAAGCCCGGTCAATATCGCCAACCGGTTTGTTACCATCATGAATGTTATTCCCATAAGAACTATCGGTATGAGTAGCCAAATTAGTGCATATCCATAGTTAGCGCCAATCATCGAAGCGGTAGTAATTGCGCCCGGTCCTATGACAATGCCTGTTGCTATTAGTCCTGGCCCTATGCGCTTTAGCAGTTCCTTTGCCGGTAGTACCTTAACATCGGATCCGAAATCGGTATTGGTATTTGGATTGGTAATTTCATTTACACTCACAGAAATCCCCCCAGACTCTATAAATTGAAGTGCAGTCTTGGTTAACTAAACAGGGCTTAATGATTTCACCCTGTTTATTAACCAGATCGGCAGCAGCTACTTGTACTGATTCATATCAACGACAGGCAGCTCGCTTCTCTCAAGTCCTATAGCAACCCAGTCCTTTTCTTCCTGGTTAAGAGGAAGTACAGGCTTTCTCATTATTCCGTTTGTGAAGATACCTCTTTGTACAAGAGCCTCTTTCAATTTTGCATGAGCTTCACCTGATGGCTGTCCGCCACCATAGATTGCCTGTGAGATATGGAAGATTCTGTCTGACCAATTCTGTGCCTCTTTAAGGGTATGCTTGTCAGGATTAGAGAAGACATCCCATGCAGGGCAAATCAGTTCAGGAACACAACCTGCGAATCCTATCAAAGCTCCGTCCATTCCTGGGAACCAGCTTACACAAAGTGTTTCATCATGGCAAGTGATCAGAGAGACATCAGGACACTCTTTCCTTAGTAATCTTACATCATGCTCGTATATGGAGGTTACCCTTGTTCCCATCTTTATGGACTTTACATGGTCTATTTCCTTGCACATCTTTATGAGACTCTCTACCGGATAATTAGCCTTTGATGTTGCTGGATACAAGTGGATTATGATATCAATGTCAGCGCCTTCAGCAACATCCTTTACATAATGGAAAGGTGCTTCTGGGTGCATTCCGAATCTAAGCCACATGTGTGGAGGCATAAGGAGTATTCCATCTGCTCCGGCTGCTTTTGCTTCCTTAGCCATTTCGATAGACTCGATTGTATTTTCGCAGTTGATTCCGGAGATTATCGTCATTATGTCTCCGCACTCTTCAGCGCATATTTCAATTACTCTATTACGCTCTTTTCTTGAAAGTCCTGTTATTTCTCCGGTATGTCCGTTGCAAACCAATCCCTGGATTCCCTTATCATAGAAACTCTTGAGCCATCTTAGATATGCTCTGAATTCTCCCTCATTGATTGAATAGTCATCATTAAGTGGAACCGATACTGCAGGGAATATAGTCTTGAAATTTTTAGTCTTTGTCATTTTAAATCTCCTTTTGAGTTTATTATAGTAGACTGATCTTTTGCAGATAAACAATTAACTTGCGCGCTAGACAATTTTTATCTGCAAACGTTTGTATGTTGTGATACAATTTAATCACAGCATGGTTGAGACGTCAATGGATTATGTGCAACCTACAATTTTTTGCATATTATTGCTGATGAAATCGATATGAGACCGCGATTTGAGGTTAAACTGCCTGTTTTATGCATTTATTCAGAGGAATTTTGGTAATATGTAGTTACTCGCAATCAGATCATTCCGAGTGGATTCATTGTTCTATCACAATTAGTATTTGGCAAATATAAGCAATCGATTGTATAATGCTGTCATAAAGGAGATGATATTGTGGCTACAATGAAAGATGTGGCAAAACTGGCCTGTGTAGACATCAGCACTGTGTCCAGGGCGCTTAATGATACTGCCTATGTTCATCCTGAGACAAGGGCCCGGATATTCGCTGCAGTGAAGGAACTGAGTTACCAACCCAACGTACTTGCCCAGGGGCTGAAGAAGGGTAAAAGGCATACCATTGGTGTTGTGCTTCCAAGACTGCACATGGCAATATTCTCTGAAATCATGCAGGGTATAGAAAAGGAAGCCAGGAAATACAATTATGCAACACTGATTTGCAACACCGAAGATGATCCTGAGATCGAAAAAGAAAGCCTTAGCAGACTCAGGAACGGCTTTGTTGATGGGATAATAATTGCAGGTACCGGACGAAACGTCAGATTGCTTCATGACATCAAAGCAAGCGGTATTGCAATAGCGCAGATTGTAAGAGACCAGGACACTTCAGTCAGCAGTGTAATTGCAAACTATGAGGCATGCGGTTATGAGGGCACCATGTTTTTGGCACGTAAAGGTTGCAAAGAAATCGGGCTGATAAACGGGAATACACATTTGGCTCCCTACAGAGACAGGTATAAGGGTTATAAGTCAGCAATCAAAGAATTGAACCTGAAAGAGAATTACAATACTTCATTGGAGCCATCCAATACATTCGAATATGGCTATAATTGCGCAAAGAAGCTATTAGAGAACAATGAAAAGCTCGATGCAATAATGGTTTCAGTTGATATCCAGGGAATTGGAGCGATGAGAGCAATAAAAGAAAAAAAACTCAGAGTTCCGGAGGATATCCGGCTTATGAGTCTTACCGGCCATGCGGTTGGAAGTATGCTCGAAACAACAATGACAGCTCTCGAAATACCTGCACACGAAATGGGGGAGAAGGTTGCAAAGATGATCATTGAGGACATTGAGGCTCCATCAGATAAAAAACCCAGTGCGCAGCATTTGACCTTCAACGCATCTTTGGTGGAAAGAGAAAGCACTTAGGAGCCGTGACCTCAAGAGAATCAATTATCCACGAGTAGAGATGTGAAAAGTCTTGCGTAACCTTTAGACATCAGTCATGAGTTAGAAATCCAAGTCAAGAGCAGGTCCCACTCAAACAACGGTTAGACAGTTTACAGAGGATGCTCTATCGTGGATTGACAAAAGCGACCATATTTGTCTTTCGAATTCAAGTCTTGAATATAAGTGTGACAATACGGGCGGGATGGGCAATTCCAGATGACTCTATAGTTTATATGCACATTAATAATGCTCCCCTTATGATAAACAGTATTTTTACTGTGTACCATAAGGGGAGCTTATCAGTAGAATCATATCAAATTTATTTTTCCGTTGTGGAGCTTAACCTTGCATTTTTCAATTTCAGGATCTTTCATGATTTTCTTAACATTATAATTCATAATAGGATTCATCATAGAAGCACTCATCGGAGACTTAATTGCCTCCTTTGGGCAGTGCAGCTCACAAGAAAGGCACATTATGCATTTTTTCTCCCAGCTGGGAAAGCCGTCATTATTTGGACTAAGATTGTGCATTGGGCAACCATTTATACAAATATTACATTTTATGCATTTCTCTTTGTCGAGCTTGAATTGCTTTTGGTGATATCCACGAACCAGGTTTCGACTTAGCATCATTTGCTCAAAATGATAAATCAATGGGGGCGAGATTGATGATTCAGGCCAAAGCTTGGCAGAAGCTGCAGCCCCCATATCATATCCGAATTTTTGGGCCATTGCCAAATCATCGGAATTGGGATGACCTGGTGATGCCAAACATCCACGACTGATATAGCCTAGAAAATAATCTGCACCATGGGAGTAAAACCAACCCTGAATGTCAAAGCCACGCTTCATCATAGCGTTCTTAAGGAGTTCACTTGCGTTCCAGGAATATGTACCATAGGTAAGAAAGGCAAATGACTTGATTTTATTCTTATTTGACAAGCTTTCAATGCATTCCTGGACATTAATTGGTATCTGATATATATAAACTGGAGTTCCAATTCCCAGAAGGTCAAAATTCTCCAAATCCGGAGGAGCCTCATCCTTGATGTTGCATAGTGTGGTTTCGACACCAGCCTGGTTCAGTCCATTAGAAATGCTTTTTGAAACTTGAGATGTTGAATTCGTAAGTGAGTAGTAAATAATCAGGCACTTCACAGTTGATTCAACTCCTTATATGGTATGTTTCTAGATTGGAATTAATGGCTGCTTACAGTCAAATAAACCTCCTGACCGTAGGAATTTGGATATCCGAGATGCTGTTATAAATAAAGTACTTAATGATTTGCCTGATCCGATTGGGAAAAAACATCTGCCGGAACAATAAAGTATTTATTAATCATGTGACCATAAGAAATTAGCTTATAGCTACTTATTCGAGTATATTAGACCACACTGATATTTAAAAATGGTGCTAATGTCATGGCGTTTCCATAAACTATCTGTAAATTTCAGTATTATCGTTAGAACTTATAGGAATCCGAAAAACAGCTCAAGGAGAACTGGTAATTGAAATAAACATAACAAAGAGAACGTTGAACTTAGATAGTGCGCAATTAACAGAAAATTGGCGCGATTGGTATTCTTGGCATGCCTGAGTAGTATAATATAAGTAATCGTAGAGTATGATAAATTCTGTACTCATAATGTCTCTTTCCTATATCTGTTATTTAGTATTGAATGATATATATAATTAATCAGATTGGTATGTGTGAACTCATTACAAGATGCTAATAATATTTTAAGGGGATGTCTTAAATGAGAAATACCCAAAGAATTATTCTTGCTGTCTATTTATTCCTAACTCTCGTCATGGTTTTTTTCGATATCATTTATCGAGATGATAATCCCGCATTATATGTCACATTTGCTGTCAGAGTAAGCATGTTCATTACTGTTGTTGCCGTAAGGAAGAGATACAGGGAACAGAAGCTTATTGCATTGGCTTTTGCATTTACAGTCCTTTCTGACTATTATTTCGTATTTGTAAACACATTTGATGAGACAGTGGCAAACAGCCAGTTATTCGGCATGATTGGATTCATTGGAGCATACCTGTGTCTGATTATCACCTTCAGTAAAAACTTCAATATCGGAAAGAGAGAACTGATAACCATAGCACCCTTTGCAGCAATATTTACATTTTTGTTTTTGTCACTTCAGCAGTATGCAGAAGGATTCATGTATCCAGCTGGAATTGTATTGGGGATAATACTCTGTATTTTCGGCATGACAATGGTCTCCACTTTGTTCAGAGGCTATTTCTCGAAACGGGTGGCATGGCTTCTGGCAATTTCTGGGTGCATGATGTTTTTTAGCGACCTGTTCGTTGCACTTGCACTTTACCATCCTGATTTCAAGGTGTTTCTGCTATGGAGGGAAATCGTGGTTATGGTCACATATGTTCCAGCATGGACTCTACTCATGTTGGTTGTCACTGAGGAAAATCTTTATGTCGAAATCAAGGCTAAAAATATAATTTCGGACTGATTCTACAATCGAGTGAGTTTGAATACCGAATCATCCAAAAGCAATTCAAAAATTGAAATCAGCCACAATCAACAGACAATGCTGATAGAATAATAATATGGAATATTAATAAACAGGAACGGAGAATTTTATGAGCACTCACTTACTTACTTATGATGAATTGAAGGTCTTTTGCGAAGCTGCATTCCACAGATTCGGCTTTTCAGAACAGGATAGTGCTGTTATTACGGATGTCCTGCTGCTGGCCGATTTGTATGGCATTGATTCACATGGTACGAATCGAATTGTCATGTATCATGATCAGATCAGAGCGGGATACATCAATATTAATGCAAAGCCGCATATTGTGTCGGAAACACCTGTATCAGCAGTCATCGACGGTATGAGCGGCATGGGTCAGCTGGTTTCGGAATTCTCGATGAAGAAGGCCATTTCACTGGCAAAATCATCTGGTATCGGACTGGTTACAGTGCGGAATTCCAACCATTACGGCATTGCCGGATATTACTCGCTAATGGCATGCAATGAGGGATTTTTTGGTATATCAATGACGAATTCACTTGCTGCTGTCGTACCGACCTTTGGAAGGGCTCCCATGCTCGGGACAAATCCATTCGCATTCAGTTTCCCGGCTGCTCCGCAGCCATTCCACTTTGATACATCAACATCAGTTGTAACAGTTGGGAAGGCAGAGGTATCAAATAAGCTTGGGAAAGTCCTTCCTGTAGGATGGGGAATAAATGCAGAGGGTCATGACGAGCTGGATCCGGCAGAGCTCCTGAGAGGAATCTACGCTGGAGTGGCTGGACTTCATCCATTGGGTGGAGGTACAGAAGAGCATGGAGGACACAAGGGCTATGGGTTTTCAATGGTGGTAGAGATCCTTTGTTCCATCCTGTCTGGAGGTACCACATCCAACCATGTGGAGACAGAGGAAGGCAAATCAGGCGTATGCCACTTTTTCGCAGCTATTGATCCAAAGGTATTTGGCGATCCGACTGCGATCCAGAAAAAACTCGAAATATTCCTGGATGAACTTCGAGATTCACAGAAAGCAGACGGCAAAGAAAGGATATATACACATGGTGAAAAGGAAGCTGAATCCTATTCGAGACGAATTGAAGAAGGAATTTCCGTAAATGAAAAGACGATTGATGAAATGAAGGACCTGGCTGATTACCTGAAAATGGATTTTCATATTTACTTTCCGGAGCTGAAGAAATAAGAGGCTGGCAAGCTGAATTATAAGTGCTGCATCGCTGCAAGGTTAGCTTTGCAGCACAAATTCAAAAGATGAGGAGCTGATTTTAGTGATTAGAAAAATACTTTATGGCATAGTCGGGAGTGTCTTTTTTCTTATTGTCGGTCTTCTCGTGGGACTTATAGTAGGATCGTTCATTGGTGGGAACTTCATGATGGATTTCGAATTCGCAGGAAACAGGGGATATGAGGCTACTGGCCTAATTGGTGCAATGGTTGGCGGCCCTATGGGCGCAATTGCGGGAATAATCATCGGGGTAAGCTTCGCGTCACGTAATGTGCGGAACCGATAAAAAAGAATCTTACATCCGCCCTGAATTACAATAGAATCCGGACACGTACACCTTTGAAATAATCAGATTATTGCGACAAAATATTGGATATGAGTCATCTAATGGAGTACTATATGATATACTTTAATTAATAAGTGAAAAGTCATGCAGATTGGCAGCTGTTCAGTTTAGCTGCGTATTAGCCTTTGATGCATGCACGGGAGGGAGAAATGAAGAAGGAGAATGTCCTTTCAATCTTGCTCAAAATGGCGGCAATAGGAGCCGGCGGGATTTTTGTGCTTGCAGCAACCTATATGGGGTATTTTGCAATCTATATGTTCGTTGAAACGGTATTTTTCTCTGATAACATAGGGAACACACCTGCAGAAGCCATTCGTATCTCTTATTCCGTATTCCTTCTTCTTATGTACTTTGCTCTTCTTCGGACTGATGCACCGGAGCTTCTTAAGGCAATACTTATTGTAGCTCCTTTAACCATGCTAATGGTTGCAGCTATACTTGGTCTTTATCTAAAGCCACTTCTGTCCGTACTTGCTGCCAGTGCAATAGTAGTAGTATTCATCCTGCTCATGCGCAGGTCGAGGAAGCCGTGGATCTATTACTTCGCGATAGCCATTTCTGTATTATTTTCAATGGCCTATGCATGGCCAAGGGAGTGAGTAAATCCGCTGTTTTCAGGCAAAGCCAATGGAAAATGGCTTAGGCCTCTTCTTAAGATAAGGCAAGAGGACCGGTATTGAATAGAGCAGCCAGAGTACATTTCAAATTAAGTGCTGCACCTTTTCTGGTCATTGTCCGTTCTTGAAAGGAAGTGAAAACCAATGAAGAAGTTATTATACATTTTTTTCATCATATTATTTTTGATTGCAGGTACTTCTTGCGATGAAGAAAAGCTTGATCCTCTTGGAACCTATTATTCATACAAGGCAGCTTTTGCTGCCATGGATTATGGTACTATGTATGACAATCTTGACTCATCGAGCAAATCTAAGATGACAAAGGATGAGTATGTGGAGCTTTATAAAGGTTTCTATGGAGTGATTTCAGTGACTGAAGCTTCCGTAACTGACAGGATGGAGGATATTGACCTGCAAAGAAAGGCAGCAGGAGAAGATACAATAAGGGTTCCGGTTGATATCAGACTTGTCACAGGAATAGGTGAGAAGAAATTCAGCACTGACATCAAGCTTGTCAAGGAGTCCGACAAGGATGAGAATCAGAACTTTAAGGTCAGCTTCTCATTGGACCAGGTGTATGAGGGCTTCAAGAACACGGACAAGATCGTGGATCAGGAAGTTGGTCCTGAGAGGGGACGGATACTAGACAGGAACATGAAGGTGCTTGCAGAAGATGGAGAGGTTATCTGGATTGGAATGGTTCCGGGGCAGTTCGGTAACGTCAGAGAAAAATCCATAGATGCATTGTCTGCCGCCTTCGGAGTAGCAAGGAGCTATATAACCGGGAGGCTGGGACTATCCTGGGTAAAGCCAGATACATTTGTTGATATGATCAAGGTTTCGATGGATGACAAGGCAGCCGTAGAGGCACTGGTTGTGTCGAATTCAGGAATAACCTACAGGATAACCAGGGACAGGATATATCCATATGGAGAGGCTGCAGCACATCTCACAGGCTTCGTAGGGCTTGCAACCCGTGAAGAATACGCAGTTCTAAAGACACTAGGATACTCAATAACCGCAAAAGCCGGAAGGTCAGGCCTGGAGCTCATCTATGAGGAAGAGCTGAGAGGAAAGACCGGAACACAAAAGGTTCTGGTTGACAAGGATGGCAATCTCAAGGAGATCCTTTCAAACGACCACAACAACAGAGGCAAGGATATAGTCCTGACAATTGACATTGATGAGCAGCTTAAGCTGTATGGTGCAATGTCAGGAGATAAAGGCACAGCATCCCTGGTCAATTACAAGGATGGAGAAATATTGGCTCTTGTAAGCCTTCCTTCTTATGACCCGAACAGGATGATTCTGGGGCATACCGAGGCATACTACGACAGTCTGCTGAAGGATGCAGGGAAACCACTCCTTAACCGATTCACCAAACTATACCCTCCTGGCGCGACTCTTGTTCCACTTGCAGCAGCTTCAGCAATAGAGACGGGCAGTCAGGTGATAAGCCTTATTTCTGAGGTGAAGGGGACATCCTGGCAGAAGGAACCCTCTTGGGGAAGCTACTTTATAAAAAGAGCCACGGACCCGGGGACACCTGTAGACCTTGAAAAGGCGTTCATGAATTCCGACAACATATTCTTCGCTCAGATGGCGCTTAATCTCGGCGAGAAGGAATTCATAGAAGCTCTGCAAAGGTTCGGAGTTAACGAGGACCATGATGCCACATTCGATTTCCAGAAATCCCAAGTTTCAAACCTGGGCGTGATGAACAGCGAAATCCTTCTTGCAGACAGCGGCTATGGCCAGGGACAGGTACTTTTCAATAGTCTCACTCTTCCAAGGGCAATGACAGCAATAGCTGACAGCGGGAATATGAAGGGACTCAAGCTGGTAAAGGATGCGGCCCAGGCGGAGACTGGAAATGTGCTTTCAGCTGAGTCATCAAGCCGGATTCTGGAACTCATGAGAAAGTCTGTTGAGGACCCGGCTGGCACAGGCAACGCCGCATTCATAGAAGGGCGTTCAATAGCAGGAAAGACAGGTATTTCAGAGGTTGGATCCGGAACCGCGCGTACAAGGTATGGCTGGTTTACTGCAATTGAGCTTGACGAAGGAAGTCCATATATTACGACAGTAATGATTGAAGGTCTGGGAGACAGGGGTCCTGGCTATGTGGCTGGAAAGGTAAGGGCATTTCTGACAGGGCAGTTACCTGACTAATGTCAGAAAAACCAAACACGAAAAAGGAGGTAATGAATTTCAAGTTGAGAATATATGTGCACAGATCAATTTGCATTGCCCTAATCTGTCTTTTCATTCTTACAGGATGTGGAAGTTCTGCACCCAGCAAAGCTATAGATTCAAACAAAAATGACACCCAATCTGTAGCTTTGCCAATACTATCTCCAATAGTTTCTGAAAATAAAACAAGTCCTTCCCAGACTCAGGAACCAACGCAGGCTCCCACAGCAGCACCTACACCGGCACCTACACCGGCACCTACTGAATCACCTGCTCCGACTGAGCCTGAAGGAACAATCGTTTATATTACAGAAACTGGCGAAAAGTATCACAAAGGCAGCTGCAGGTTCTTGAGCAAGAGCAAGATTGAAATATCTTTGGAAGATGCCGTGAAGAATGGATATGAGCCTTGCTCAGTCTGCAAGCCGTAACTCATAAAGCTGGCTATTCATGCGAGGTATAGTACCTAATAATAAAAGGGCTGCGGCAGATCACTTCTGATTGCCGTAGCCCTTTAAATTAGCTGTATTTTATTGTATCACACTTTTCTATAGGTCTACTATTGTCCCTGGATTGAGTATTCCATTAGGGTCGAAGGCTCTTTTAACACCCTTCATTATTTCGATTTCCCTGTCAGTATACTGAAGGGGCATATATGACTTACGGGTTTTCCCCGTGCCGTGCTCTGCCGTTATTGCTCCGCCGTACTTCATTGCGGCCTTATATATATCGAGCCGTATGTCCTCGAACCAGGATGGCTTTTCACCGTTCTCCTTCATGACGAAGTTGTGGATATTGCCGTCTCCGATATGGCCGACGCATGGAAGTGTGGTGTTGTATTTTGCAGCGATCTCATCAAGGTCCCTGACAAAATATGGTACTGAAGCAGGAGGAACCGAAATGTCCATTCCATCGATGGCATGCTCTATGAAAGCTGTATATACGTTGCTCCTGATCTGGAGTATGTTCCTCTGGTCCTTTGCTGTTTCAGCAATTATGCTGTCCACGGCATTGAATTTCTCAGCTATCTCTACGATGGCCTCACTCTTTGCGAACAGGTCATCCTCGGTGCCTTCCTCAAGGATTATCATGAGGTCCACGATTCCTTCCTTAGCTGGCCATACGAGTCCCATATGCCTTGCAGCCTCTTCTATTACATTCTTCTCCACATATTCTATGGCAAGTGGAGTTATTCCTGATTGAAGTATTGCCGGCACCGTATCTGAGGCATCCTGTCTGCTGTCAAAGGATACGAGGAGGGTCCCAGTGTGGTTCTGCTTCGCATAAAGCTTCAGAATTACCTTGGTTATGATCCCGAGGGTGCCTTCACTTCCAACCATCATATGGAGCAGGTCATAGCCTGTATTGTTCTTGATGAGCTTTCCGCCTAACATTACGATTTCACCTGTGGGGAGAACCACTTCAAGTCCCTTGACATGGTTCCTCATTATCCCGTGCTTTACCGCACTTACGCCACCTGCGTTTTCAGCCACCATTCCACCAAGCTGTGCTCCCTCATCTCCTGGATGGATAGGGAAGAACAGCCCCTTGGATTTCTTGAGCTCTTCGTTAAGCTGTGCCAGAGTGACTCCGCTGTCAGCGATGACCATCAGGTTCTTGTCATCGACCTCGATGTTCTTCGAGAGCCTTTCCATGGAGAGTATGATACCAGGTCTGTCAGGGATGACAGCACCGTTAAGTCCCGTGCCTCCTCCTCTTGGTATTACAGGCATGAGTATCTCGTTGGCATATTTCACGATTTCTGAAATTTCCTTCGCATCCTTTGGCTTGGCGACAACGACATCGGTGCAGGCCTCAGGCTTGAGGTATTCCTCTGTCTCGTCATAAAGGTAGTTTCCGATCTTGGAGAGGTCGCTTACTACAAAGTCATCTCCGCATATTTCCTTAAGTCTTCCAATTATTCCAATATCCATTTGTTCCTCCTGACTATGAGTCTATTAAGCGTTCTCAGTTGTATTCTGAGCTTTGGTGAAGAGTCGTCCAAGGTAAAACTTGAGTACGATGGGCAGGATTATGACGAATACCGAGATATATCCAAGGGTACCGTATCCTTTGGCAATCAGAGGTATCAATCCGAACTGAGCTATTGACCAGGTTATCATGACGTATACCGCTGATACTATTATGCTCCTGCTCCTTTCCTTCGACTTGAAGGCAACTTCGTTGTCATTTTTACCCATAAGTATGACGACTCTCTGGGTAATGCCGTATATGAGGTTGACTCCTGTTGAAACAGCTCCAAGAAGTATGAGAACTGATATAAGTGGAACCATCCATCCTGCTCCGACGCCATTCCTTATGACTGTAAGTGCAGGTACGGACTCAGTGAGTATTCCGTCGTTCATGAAAATAAGCAGGCCCAGGACGGTCATTACAAGCATTGATGCATTGAGTATGAATCCCAGGACTGAAGCCTTCATAATGTCCTTCTTGTCTTCAAGTGCACTTGAATGCGCAATGTAAGCTCCGATAACTACAGACTGGAAGCCGGCATACTTCAGGGTTGTCCAGAGGGCATCAAACAGTCCGAGACCGGAAGCAGTCGGTGCTGCTGACAGTGCAGACAGGTTCTCAACAATTTTCGGGAAACCTGCGATTATATTTGGGATATATATGATGAACATGCCTGCGATTATTGCTATTGCAATTACGCTTGCAGCTCGTCTGACGAATTTCGCTCCGAATACCGTGAGGAGAAGGAGGGCAGCTGCTATCAGCGCTGTGTTGAACAGATAGCTTGTCCCGAACACCGACTTCATGGTCGCACCACCGGTTGCGAAAGCAACAGCTGTTGCAGTGATGAGGGTCAGGTTATATAGCAGCTCGTATACATTCGACATTACCTTTTCTACTGGCTTATAGAACTTGTCGGTCCATACCCTGTAGTAGAAGGCCTTGTTCTCGAATGCATACATCCAGGCTGCGTAAAGTACGATTGCTATTACTGCCTGAGAAATAATGGGCATTATTATTGCATATTTTCCATATCTTACGAAATACTCGACAACCTGTCTTCCGGAAGCGAAGCCGCCGCCAAAGTGGGTTGTGAACCACAGGAATGCCAGTGATAGGTAGATCTTTTCAGTTGATTTCTTCATTAGTTTTCCCCCCTTGATAATAACGAAGCGACAGCATCGGAAGTGGAGGAAGCAGCTTTTTCTTTTCTTATCCTATCGATGAGCTGAGGTATGACCTCATAAATATCCCCGACTATCCCATAGTCCGCCACATTGAATATAGGGGCTGACGGATCTGAATTTATCGCAATAATGACCTCAGAATCCATCATGCCGGCTAGATGCTGTGGCGCTCCTGATATTCCGCAGGCGATATAGACCTTGGGCTTTACCCTGTTGCCGCTGTACCCTACCTGATGCTCTTTTGGTATGAAGCCTGCCTCAACCATTGGCCTTGAGGATCCTACAGAGCCTCCAAGGAGGACCGCCAGCTCCTCAAGCATCCTGAAGTCCTCAGGACTCCTTAATCCTGAACCGCCCGAAACCACGACTTCCGCACTTGAGATGTCAAACCCGCTTGATTCAAGCTCTTTAATGAACTCCAGTGAAGGATTCTTTGAGCCGCATTCCTTCAGGCGAACTATCTCACCTGTCCTTCCTGGTACCCTTTCAGCCTCATCGAATTCCTTGTATCTGACCGTAGCCATCTGAGGCATGGAATCAGAAAGGATCTGTGCCAGTATATTCTCTGAGAAGGCAGGACGTATCTGTACCAGGTGGCCATCCTCATCGACATCAAGGTCTGTGCAGTCTGCTGTAAGGCCTGTCCTTAGACCTGCTGCGACCCTTGGTGCGACTGACCTTCCAAGGGATGTGGCTCCGACAAGGAATACTTCAGGCCTTACCATCTCGGAAAGCCTGATTAGATTCTCAGCAAACACGTATTCATCCGGCATGGAAAATGCAGACTCATCCTCAATAACGAAGACCTTGTCTGCTCCTCTTTCAATCAGTTCTTCGCAGGACATGCCAAAAGGACCCAGCACTGCCGCATACAGTTCTGAGCCTAATTTTTCAGCTATTTTTCTTCCCACACCAAGCAGCTCGAAGCTTACCTTGTGCAGCTTTCCATTTTTTTGCTCCGCAAAAACGAGCACTCCCTTAGATTCCATCACCCTGCATAACCTCCAAAACCTTCGTATCCTTCAAAACTTCAATCAGGGCATCTATTGCCATTGGTATGTCATCCCTGTAGACTGTACCTGCCCTTTCTGCCGATTCAGGTATCACTATCTTCCTGACCCTTGTTGCAGACCCCTTAAGACCGGTTTCCTCTTCCTTCAGATAACCTTCAAGACCGTCAAGTCCAAGCATCTGTATTTCCGCCTTCCTGGCCTTCATCTTGCTCTTCAGCGATGGAAGCCTTGGTGAAGCGATATCCTTCGTGACTGTAACTAGTACAGGAAACTTGAGCTTCTTCTGGTATCTGCCATCCCATATCCTAGTTGTGACTGTAACAGAAGCCTCATCGACCTCATCAATGCTTTCCGCATAGCCTGCGTGAGGTATTCCAAGCATCTCAGCTATCTCGGGTCCAACCTGTCCGGTATCACCGTCTACAGTCTGCATTCCGGCAAGTACCAGGCTATATGGTCCTGTGCTCCTGATACCAGCAGCGAGAGTCATTGCCGTAGCCTTGACATCGGCTCCGCCAAATTTCCTGTCACTTAGCAGCACCCCGTTCGAGGCACCTCTTGCTATGGCCTCCCTTATAGCTTCCTTGGCACTTGGCGGTCCCATGCTGATGACAAATACTTCAGCTCCAGTCTTCTCGGAAATCTGCACTGCAGCCTCCAATGCATTCAGGTCAAATGGGTTAATCTCAGTCCCGGCTGAATTTCTGTCAATTACTCCTCGTTCTCTATCGAACTTGACCTCTTCCATATCGGGAACCTGCTTGATCAGAACTACTATCCTATCCACTACGTATCCTCCTATTCGATTTCTGCAGGTCTTTATTCAATTGTCATATTCTCATCCGAAGACTAGTCTGGATTATCAAAATTTCATAATAGCTACACTTCCTATGACAATATGTTTAAATTTAACTTTATCAAACTTTTGACACCATAACAAGCATATGTGACAAAATTGTTAATAAACAGTGAAATCCTGACTGAAACAGATAAAAAAGCCGCATAGTGTGAGGACTTTAATCATCTCACGCTATGCGGACTATTGGATCACTTTACTGCTATCCTGATCATTGTAAGGAGCTCAGCCTCCGGAGTATCACCTGGACTGTTAAGGTAGGTCTCGTAGTATGCACCGACAGGAGACAGGTCATGAATTTCCATCCATTTCATCAGTTCACCATAGACATCAGGAAACTTTGAATAAGAGCCCTTATGAAGGCACTCCACAGCAGTGTGGGCCTTGATGAAGGAACCGTGTATGGCTCCTTGTCCTGGAAGAGGAGAAACTACCGGGAATCCAATCTCTATGTCCAGGTCATCCATTTCATTGTTGTAGTAGGCAACATAAGGTGGCCCTGCAGGTGATTCGCCGAGATATTCGAGATATGTCGCGATCTTCATGAATCCGTCACCAATAACTTCCTTCAGTCCATCAAGGCTTGTACGTTTTCTTATCATGAGCACCGGAAACTCCTCTATTTCTCTTAGTGTAATATCAGCCATATCAGCACCCCCGTTTTTGTGGGATTATTTCCCTAACTGAATTATAGTACAGAACTTTGAAATATTAGTGAACATCAGCTGAGAAAGGCTTAAGCAAACTGTTCAAAAAACTTTGAAATGGTATTTGTAACGATGTATATTAGTAACAGACGGTTCTATTAAGATTGGAGTGTTGCTGATGGATAAGATAAGGAAGGTAATTGGTTACAGGACACTGAAGACTGCAATTGGAGCAGCGATAGCTGTATTCATATCACAGCTGCTGGGTCTGAGCTATGCGGCAAATTCTGGAATAATAGTAATTCTGAGCGTACAGAGCACGAAGAAAAAATCCAGGGACCTTGCCATGCAGAGGCTGCTAGCCACTATATTGGCCCTTGCGACCGGTACGGTAGTATTCTCGATTCTGGGTTTTACTGCCCTGTCGTTCGGAGTTTATCTTCTGATATTCATACCATTGGCAGTGAAATTTAAATTCCATGATGCAATAGTACCTTGTTCTGTGCTTGTTTCTCACATACTTTCAGTTAAGTCGGTAGCCCCGAACTGGCTTCTGAATGAATTCATGCAGATGGTCATAGGTGCCGGTGTAGGGCTTATGATGAACATGCACATACCGAGCGTTGAAGGTAAGGTGTGTGAAGACATAACACTAATCGAGGAAAATATGAAAAAGGTACTGAAGGATATGGCCGCATGCCTGAGAAAGCCTCTGGAGGCGAAACAGGACGGGAGACTGGTCACAGATCTTGGAGCAGTACTAGGACAAGGAAGAGAAAGGGCCCTTCTGGAGGCATCTAACCATCCTGATGGTAAGGTCACCTATTTCCTGAGATACATGGACATGAGGAACAGCCAGTATGAGCTACTGAAGAATATGGGAAAGTATGTCCAACGTGTGAGGTACGGAAACGCTCAGTCCGAAATGGCAGCAATGCTGACAGATTATGTGGCGGACCAGGTAAGCGAGCCAAATACCAAGGAGGCTGCACTCACAGGGCTTGAGGAATACAGGGTAATATTCAGGGCAATGGAGCTTCCGAAGACGAGGGAGGAATTCGAGAACAGGGCGTCTCTGTATGAATACGTCAACGACCTTGAAAACCTCATAAGTGTGAAAAGGAGTTTTGTTGAAGCGCTTTCTGAAAGCGAGAAGCAGAAGTTCGGGAAAATCAGAATCAAGCCTTGAGGAGGTTCAGCATTGGTTATAGATACATGGATCAGGTCAGTCTTCGATTCGCTGTACGATGGAATACTGATCATTGACAGGGATGAAACAGTGAAGTATGTCAATGCATCCTACACAAGGATAACCGGCGTGAGATATGAGGATATTGTTGAAAGAAAGCTCCGGGAAGTAAGGCACGGTGCAAGACTTCCGAACGTTCTTCAAAGCAGGAAGCCGATAATTGGGGCACTCCGTGAGGAGAACGGCGTCGATTATGTGGTCAATATGTCGCCGATACTGTCCAAGGGCGAGGTAGTGGGGGCCATATCCATAGCCAGCTCCATAGATGATGCTCTGGACCTGTCTCAGACCCTTAGCAGGTACCAGTCGAAGATAGCAAAGCTGGAGGGCAGGATGAAGGCGATCCAGAAGGCGAGATACACCATAGATGACATGGTGGCTCAAGACCCCAGGTCAAAGGAGGTCAGGAAGCTTCTCTTAAGGATTGCGAAGAAGGATACGACGATCCTTCTGAACGGGGAAAGCGGAACCGGAAAGGAAATGGCAGCCCAGGCGATCCACAATGCCTCGGGTAGGGCGGACGGACCGTTCATAGCAGTAAACTGCGCATCCTTTGGTGTAAATCTTCTCGAAAGCGAGCTGTTCGGATATGAGGAAGGGTCATTCACCGGAGCCAAAAAGGACGGTAAGCTCGGGCTTTTCGAAGCCGCTGACGGCGGGACCATATTCCTTGACGAGATAGCAGAAATCGGAGCTGAGGTTCAGGCAAAGCTTTTAAGGACACTACAGGAAAAGACGGTGAGAAGGATCGGGGGAATAAGGGAAATCTCTGTTGATGTGAGGGTAATCGCGGCAACAAACAAAGACCTGGAGACCATGGTTTCGTCAGGAAGCTTCAGGGAGGACCTGTTCTACAGGCTCTCAGTTTTTCCAGTGGTTCTTCCTCCATTACGGGATAGAAGGGCTGATATCATCCCTCTTGTGGAGAGTTTCCTGATTCAGCACAAGAATGACCTGAAGAGTGACATTGGGCTGAGCGACGATGCGAAAAAGATGCTAATTGCCTACAGATGGCCGGGAAACATCAGGGAACTGCGAAATACCATTGAATTTGCAGTCAATATGATGGAGAATGACACCATCACTTCAAGAAACCTGCCTGTCAGGATTCAGGCATCAGTGGATTCTGATGCCAAAGCAGAAAGGCTGTCAGACATGGTCAGGAAATTCGAGAAAGAAGAGATAGCGAAGCTTCTGAACCTCCATGGACATAACCTTGAAGGCAAGAAAAAGGTTGCTGAAATACTTGGCATATCCCTTGCGAGCCTTTACAGCAAGATAAAGTAGATTACCCGGATCATCCTCAGGGATATCCGGGTTTCCAGTTTTCTGGAATATATTGATTTAATTCCAAAAAACTGGAATGCGCTGTATAATAACGATTTCAAGGCACAAGATTGAACAAAAGTTAGAAATACATTCCAGTATATTGGAAATGAATATATTGATAAGTCGAGGAAAATACTTGATTTACAATGGTTTTAAAGCTTTAGATGACTTGGCATGACAATTGCTTAACATAAAGTGAAATAATTATTCAGGAGGAATCTTATGTTAGCATTTCTTGGTTTGGCAACAGTACTGCTATTACTTGTTCTGGTAATGACGAAAAAGGCTACCCCTGTTGTAGCGCTCATCGCGGTGCCTACATTTACTGCACTCATCGCAGGATCAGGACTCAAGGTCGGAACATTCATCACCAATGGTATCAAGACCATTGCACCGACTGGTGTCATGTTCATTTTCGCAATACTCTTCTTCGGTATCCTCAGTGATGCCGGAACATTCAATCCGATAATAAACAAGATACTCAAGGTTGTAGGTAAGAATCCGGCTAAGATAACAGTCGGAACAGCTATACTTGCCATGATCGTACATCTTGACGGTTCAGGAGCGGTAACGTTCCTCGTTACAATTCCTGCGATGCTTCCTCTTTACGATGCACTTGGCATGAAGAGGTCAGTACTCGCTACTGTAACCGCGCTTGCAGCCGGAACAATGAACATAGTACCATGGGGCGGACCTACGCTCAGGGCAGCAACAGCGCTCAATATTGAAATAACAAAGCTGTTCAATCCGGTTCTTGTACCAATGCTCTCAGGTATTGCATTCGTACTTTTCGTAGCCTACTATCTTGGAAATAAGGAGAAGGCAAGGCTGGGTAAACTCGATACAGATGATACATCAGTTCATGAGGTTACAGTTGATGCAGAAAAGGAGAAGCTTCTGAGACCCAGACTTTTCGTGTTCAACATACTGCTTATCATCGCTGCGATCGCTGTGATGATATCAGCGAAATTGCCTCCGCAGGTAGTATTCATGTTCGCATTCTGCATAGCACTCATAGTCAACTATCCTAAGGTTTCGGACCAGAGGTCGAGGGTTGATGCCCATGCCAAGGAAGCCCTTATGATGGCGAGCGTGCTGTTCGCTGCAGGCGCATTCACCGGAATCATGAAGGATTCAGGAATGATAACAGCAATGTCAGAATTCATGGTAGCAATGATACCGCAGTCACTTGGCAAGCTCATACCTCTGGTAACTGGTATAGTTGCTATGCCGCTCAGCCTCATATTCGATCCTGACTCATACTACTTTGGAGTAATGCCGGTAATCGCAAATGCTGCAGCACAGTTCGGAGTAGACCCTGTTATGGTCGGAAGAGCTTCCATACTTGGACAGATGACAACAGGATTCCCTGTGAGCCCGCTTACCGCTGCTACCTTCCTTCTTACTGGACTTACAGGAGTGGATCTTGGCGAGCATCAGAAGAATACAATACCATGGGCATTTGCGGCTACTATGGTAATGCTGGTTGTCGCTCTGGTCATGGGAGTAGTTGCCATATAGGCATTTGGGAGGAAAGATTATGAAGAAGTTAAGAATAGGAAGCGGAGCAGGCTATGCAGGCGACAGGCTCGAGCCGGCCCTGGTGCTAATGGAGAAGGGCGAAATAGACTATATCGGATTTGAGTGCCTTGCTGAAAGGACAATAGCCATAGCTCAGCAGGAGAAGCTGAAGAATCCGGATAAGGGTTACAATGCTCTTCTTGAGATGAGGATGGAGAAGGTGCTTCCTCTTGCCTACAAGAACAAGGTAAAGGTAATCACCAACATGGGTGCTGCAAACCCAGATGGAGCAGCAAGAGTTGTAGCAAAGATGGCCGAGGACATGGGACTCAAGGGCATGAAGATTGCCAGTGTGAGCGGAGATGATGTCCTTGGAATGCTCGATAAGTACCAGGACACAAAGGTCTGGGAAACAGGAGAGGCTCTTAAGGACCTCGACGGAGAAGTGGTTTCAGCCAACGCATATCTTGGAATAGAAGGTATCGTTGAGGCTCTGGGAAACGGAGCAGATATTATAATCACCGGAAGGGTTGCTGACCCTGCCCTGTTCCTTGCACCACTTGTACATGAATTCGGATGGAAGACAGACTCATGGGACCTTCTTGGCAAGGGAACCCTCATCGGTCACCTGCTTGAGTGCGGTGGCCAGGTAACGGGCGGTTACTATGCGGATCCTGGCAGGAAGGATGTACCGAACCTTTCAGAGCTCGGATTCCCGATTATCGAGGTCGATGAGGCTGGAGAATTCATTGTGACCAAGGTTGAAGGAACAGGTGGCCTTGTAACAAAGGACACATGTGCTGAACAGATGATCTACGAGATACATGATCCTGAGAAGTACCTTACTCCAGACGTGGTTGCAGATTTTTCCAAGGTATCCTTTGAAAACACAGCCAAGGATGTTGTAAGGGCAACCGGAGCATCAGGACATATGAAGACTGACACACTCAAGGTGAGCATCGGATACAGGGATTGCTTCACAGGAGAGGGAGAAATCAGCTACGGCGGACCTGGCTGCTATGAGAGAGCAGTCCTCGCAGGGCAGATCGTGGAAGACAGGTTGAAAATAAGGCAGATACCTGTGGATGAGCTAAGAATAGAGATCATTGGAGTGAATTCACTTTACAGGAATCAGGAAAGAGTCCCTGGACAGGCTCCTGATGAAGTAAGGCTTAGAGTTGCAGCAAGGACAAAGAAACTCTCTGATGCAAAGAAGATTGGCGAGGAAGTCGAGACACTTTATACCAACGGACCTGCAGGTGGAGGCGGAGCTACTAAGTCATCAGCAGAAATAGTTTCCGTAGCCTCAATCCTCATCTCCAGAGACGATGTGGACGTATGCGTGAAGTATCAGGAGGTGAAATGATGAAGCTTTGGGAGATTGCACACTCAAGGACAGGAGACAAGGGAAACATATCAAACATTTCCCTGATTGCATATGACATGAAGGATTTCGAGCTTATCAGGGAGAAGGTGACCACTGATAAGGTAAAGGACTTTTTCAAGGATATCGTGAAGGGTGAGGTTGTAAGGTACGAGCTGCCAAATGTCGGCGCTCTGAATTTCGTGATGTACGATGCACTTGGCGGCGGTGTAACAAGGTCGCTGTCCCTGGACAAGCACGGCAAGAGCCTCAGTTCTTACATACTTGAAATGGAAATATAATACTGGTTTTGGGCGGACGTGAAAGCATCTGCCCTTGCTTATACAAGTTCATATAAACCTTAATTTTAAAACTCAAGTATTCTCATCAGCAGCATTTATTGTAAAAAAGAAGAAAGAGGATTCATACGAATCCTCTCCCTTCCTCCTGTGACTTCTTTAAGTTACCTTAAAATCACAAAGCTACCAAAAAACATGACTAACAAACTGGATGTCTAATCCAAAAACATAACTAACTTAAAAGCATAACTAACTTAACTGTGAACAGTTACTGTTCACAATTCAAATATATTCAATTGTAAGGTGATTGTCAAGTTTTCAAGGCTGTAACCATAGGCTATCCGGTCTTGCTATGAGTCGGGCATTGTTGTAGGCCATTTCTAAAGTCAAACATGTATGCCCCATATATTGCTTCAAATCGTTACTTCGACTCACGACTAATGCTAAATCGGGCAAGGTCTCATTTGTTAGACATAGTGGAATCAGAAGTTGGATTTTCCCTTTATAGTATTGAGGTATAGCAGTTTTGTAATTAGCGTCTATTTTGTGTTTGGCTAATTGTACCGCACCATCGAATATCATATTTCGGATTGAGCTTTGCCTAACTGACTCTGGTATACGCTCCAAATTTTCTTTGTCCCCAAAAATATGCGAATACTGCAAAACAATATCACAATTAGTATCAAAAACTAGTGATGACGGATCAGTAAAGTAATTGGCTCTAGTTGGTAGTTCGGTTATTCCCATCATAGAAAGTGTATATTGAGTGTGAAATCCATCCAGATACCAGCT
The DNA here is from genome assembly GCA_002428415.1 of Clostridiaceae bacterium UBA6110. Classification (GTDB taxonomy): domain Bacteria; phylum Bacillota; class Clostridia; order Clostridiales; family Clostridiaceae; genus Youngiibacter. Next base: position 744 of record DIWI01000040.1, on the reverse strand, counting down.
TTGCTTTGCCTTAACCTTATTTTTTGTTAATAGGGCATATAATACCTGATTGTAGTTAGCATATAGACCTGTATTGAATACCGCTGTCTTTTCATCCACTGATATTAGAACTTTGCCTTCATCATACACCTTTGAAAACGTGTGTTCGATATAGTTTTTCAAAATTGAGTTATCATTATTAGAACTAAAGCTCCATTTCTCTGGCGACTGGATTGCAAGTGAAGCAAGTTTCCGATAGTAATCAAAACCACAATATGCAAAATCAAATAGCTTCATTATGTCACCACCCAATTAATAGTGTATATACAATAATATTATGTAATCATGTGATTTTTTAATACAATATCCACAATTTTAGTGGAAGAAATTATAATATAACTACATATTATAATTATATTGCATTGAATATTTAAAATATGAAAATTAATAGAGCATCAATTCATATAGCAGATAACAATAATCGCGATTAATCTTAATTCATTTTTAACACTCCATGAGCTATAATATAGTTGTTGTGATTAAGGCTACAAGCACAGGGCTATGTGATTCAGCAGTTTTGGAGGAGCCATGGACAAGTTGACAGTAGGACTATTCAATGATTCTTTCCCGCCTACCATAGATGGTGTGGCAAATGCCATATACAACTATGCAAGGGTAATAAATGAAAAGCATGGGAACGTTGTGGTTGCAACGCCTTATTATCCGGATGTTGTGGACAATTATCCTTTTGAGGTGATAAGGTAC
>DIWI01000041.1 GCA_002428415.1 Clostridiaceae bacterium UBA6110 | reverse complement strand
GATAGCTGTAGGTCTCATATCCTGCCTTCTCCACGGCTATCCCAAGAATAAGCTCCTCCTCGTAAAGGAAGGTGTTCTCATCAAATGGCACAACCTTTTCAGCCAGCTCTCTCTTCATCATGAAGCAGCATCCAACGAGATGATATACCTTCTGGATCTCATCGAATGACTTGTCGAGTCCGTAATATGTCCTGTAGATGTTCCTGAAATTCAAGGCACGCAGCCTGGTGGTAGCAAACAGTTTCTCCTTGATGCCCGTCTTCAAAAATATCCTGGATATTTCTGAAACATCACCATTCTCATCAAGAATCTTAGGACCAGCAATTCCTGCCCTTTTCTTTCCTTCAAGGAATCCCTTCAGTCCGTCAATGGCACCCTCATGGTAGATGATATCAGAATTTGAGACCAGAATATGCGTGCAGCCATCCTCCAGCGCCTTCAGAACCCCCAGATTATTTCCTGCAGAATAGCCTTTGTTCACCAGGCTTTCAATCAGGGCAACATCCTCATCAGAACCATAAGTATATGAAAGCCTTCCAAACGACCCGTCAGGAGATGCGTTGTCAACCACATAGATCCTATATAAAGACCTGCAGGTGTCTCTTACGGATGCTATGCAATTCATTGTTTCCTCAAAGGTCATGTAATTAAGTATGACTATTCCAATCATTTTTACCCTCTAAATGTTTAAGATATTGTTAAATCCAAAAGAAAGCCCGTTTACGTCCGTTCTGTGCCATGTATGAATACAGCAGACTGACGAAGCCAAATATCATCGTATTGCTTATCATTGCATGCCCAATCTCCATATTTTGCCCTGTCCCGGATTTGTCAAAATCAGTACCAGTAGTAAAATAAGGTTAGAAGGTGAAAGCCTTAAGTAGATTATATCCATAAAACATAAGGGCTGCACAAAAAAACGAAGGAGTGATGACGTATGAGGAACAGGCTGCCAATAGGTAGGAACTTTTTCGGGGACGACGAGTTCATGAGCGATTTCTTCAACGACCTCCCTGCACTTGGAGCCTCGACTAAGCAGTTCAAGGTTGACATCAAGGAAAACGACAAGGAGTACATGATAGACGCTGACCTTCCCGGAGTCAACAAGGACGACATCGTCGTTGAATACAAGGACAAGTACCTGACAATCTCAGCGGAAAAGGAACAAAGTACCGAGGAAAAGGGAGAGAACTTCATAAGGCGTGAAAGGTCGTATGGCTCAATCAAGAGAAGCTTCTATGTAGATGACATTGATGAGAGCAAAGCTATAGTCGAGTATAAGGACGGAGTCCTTAGGATCGTCCTTCCGAAGCTTGTTGAACCAAAGTCTGGCGGAACAAAGTTTGAAATTAAATAGGCGCTAAAGTACCCTGCCGGAAATCTTCGGCAGGGTACTCTTAGTTACAATTACTTTGTCTGGATCACATTGTCATCTCAGCAGGCTCTTCTCTCTTCCGAATATCAGGGTATGGCCTAATGTTGTTGGATGTGGATCGAGAGAAATTACAAATGCATTGAATTTCCCAAGCTTTGCAGCAATTATTGCATTCCTCGCGCTGAAGGTAACAGCCAGTCTTGTAGTTTCATAAGCCTTGAAGGCTGAATACGAGTTCGCTATCGAATATCCTCCGCTTGCTGCTCCTGCCTTGATCATATCATTGATCTTTACTATGCTTGAATTTATGAATGTATACAGCGGGTCACCAGCCTGCAGCGGATTATAAAGGTTGTTGACGATGATCCTTGCATTTGGAAAAAGATTCTTAACCGCAGCAATTACCAATGGGAACTGTTCACTGAAATCCTTTATTCCGTCAATGAAATTTAATGGCAGCTCTTTTCCGGCATCATCCATGCTTGCATATTCTGCCATCGCCTTTTCATAGGTCATGCTTCTGATCTTATTGTAGAGGTAGACCATATTCGTATTCAGGTCAGAAGAATATGTCCCATCAAATTCCCGGACAACCGCGGGCAATACATACCTGAGCAGGTTGTTGCTGCCAATGTTTATCGTCACAAGATTGATGTAAGGATTTTGAGACTGTGATAGCAAGCCATAAAGAAGAGTTCCGGTATCCAACCCTTCAACGCCGGCATTCAGATAGTTGACATCGTAGGTGATATCAATATAGTCCCGAAGCATCGCTGCATATCCATAACGGTTGTATGCACTAAGCCCATAGGTCACTGAGTCGCCGAGAGCCACATAGTTTATTGTCGTTGCAGCAGACGCAGAGACTGATGCGAAGGTAAACGAGAAGAGCATGAACGCAGCAGCAAACATTGCCATGAGCTTCCTGTACCGCCTCTTCATAGGTATTCCCTTCTTTCATTTGTTCCTGATTTTTTAGGAATATGTCTAATTTCATTATCCCCCTGGTGCTTTGCATATACAACGAATTGTCAGTTAATTCACAGAAATTATACTTATTGGTAATTAATACTTAAACTGTCATATTATCAGGTTACCACTTCTTAGTCCTTCCGTCTGATCCTTTTAGCCAGCTCCTTCCTTATCTGCTCGGCCTCATCCAGATTGAGTATCAGGGTAAGTGCGATATAGGATATTAATCCGATGAACACTGAATTGATTGTCGCAAAAAACAGACTGCTGATTGGGTTCATAAGCGTATAGGTGAACCACACAATTGTTCCCATGACTGCGGAAGATACTGTAATCTTCATGATGCTTCTGAGCTTGCGCCTTAGTGCAGCCATGGGCATCCTTCTGCCAAGCGAAACTGAAAGCGCGGAAGCGGTGACTATTGCGGCAATGCTGGTAGCAAGGGCCAAGCCTCCGATTCCAAGATACCTTGATAGCACGATGTTTAGTATGATGTTCAAAACCATTCCGAATATGGAGTTCTTCATGGGTGTCCTGGTGTCACCCAGAGCGTAGAACGTCCTGGAGGTCAAATCTCTCAATGCGTAAGCCCCGTGTCCGATTGAGTAGAAGAACAGCGCCGAGGATGTCAGGATTACAGCCTCCCCGCTGAAAGCTCCCCTCTGGAAGATAAGCCTTGTAATAGGACCTGAAAGCACAAGTATTCCTGTCATTGCCGGCAGTATCATCAGAAGTACATAAACAACAGCATTCCCAAGTGTCTCAGATAGAGTTTCCATGTCTCCATCAGCTGCCATCCTTGAAATGGATGGATACATCACCGAAGAGACAGGCTCGACAAAAATGCCCTGCACAAAGCCATTGACAACCTGAGCGTAGCCTAAGGCAGATATCCCACCGATAGCGATCCCTGAGGCTATGGACTTGTCAACCAGGACGTTTACCTGATTCACTGAAACCCCTATTATGACAGGTATCGAAAAAATCAGAAGCTCCTTAATCCTCGGATCCCCTGGCTTTAAAGTCCAGGTATACCTGAAGCCTGCTTTCTTCGCTGCGAGTATCAAAAAAACCGCCTGAAGGGAAAGCCCTGTTACAATGCCAATGGCAAGGATCCTCGAATCTCTGCCGGCAAGTGCATAGGATACGATCGCAACAAGGTTTGCAGGTATGCCTATAATGGCAGGTACAATGAAGCTGTTCCTTATCTGCAGCATTGCAGTAAAGATATAGATTACTGCGGAAATCACGATTCCTATTATGCTGATCCTGGTCAGCGAGACAGCTAGCTTAAGCGTGCCATCAGAAAATCCGGAAGCAAAAAGCCTCACTACAGGCACCGCAAATATTATGACCATTCCCGCAAGCAATGCGCATAAAAGAACGACAACCGAAAGCAGGTTGGAAGTGAACCGGTCAGCATGGTCTTTGCTTCCTTCAGACCGAATTCTGTTGTATATCGGTATGAAGCTGGTGAACAGTGCAATCCATATGAAGGAGAAGACCGAGGTCGGTATGGTCTGGGCTATGTTGAAGGCATCGGTAATCTCCGATGCTCCGAAAAAGTATGAGAGTGACACCTCCCTGAGAAAGCCAAGAAGCTTTGACAGGATTGTTATTATGATCACTGCTGCCACCGTCTTTTTCATCTGCATCACCCCCAACCCTTTTCACTAAATTATACTATAAGCAAGCTGAAAACCTAACAAATTATGAACACTCTCCCTTTCCAAGTCCCTCCACCACTTTTTCTGATATCATGGTTGTAGAGAACTCTTTAATATCAACCATTAGCCTGAGATTTACAAGGAGTGGTATGTATGGGAATTGACATGAACAATCCGAGAGTCAGACTTGCACTGGAAATCAAGGAAAAGATACGCCCTGTCGAGTTTGACGGCCGTGTCCTTCAGGCCATGGCAATAGGCGGGTCGGTATCAAGAGGCAAGGCTGATGCATATTCGGATCTCCAGCTTCTTTGCTTCTGGGACATGTTCCCGGATATGGATACAAGGAACAGTTTCGTAGCTGCAATCGGCGCAGACAGGATGAGCGAAATTGATGAGGATAACAATGAAGACAGCCTTGTCATTGGCGACATACAGGTAGATGTCACTCACAACGGAGTGGATTATTACGATGCACTTATTTCAGATACCTGGGAATACCACCTTGCTGATTACCAGACACTAGGTTTCCTTGATACCATAAGCCACGCATACATACTTTTCGGTGAAGAGATACTGGGGGATTGGAAGGAAAAGGCAGCAGAGTATCCACGAGAACTTGCAGTCAATGTCATCTATGATAATCTGCAGGAGCTTACCAACGGAAATATAGAGCTCTTCATACAGAGGGATAATCCGACGGAGTTCTACGCAAGGATTATAGATATACAGCACAGGCTCTTCAACATATTGTCTGCCATCAATGACAGCTACTCCGGAGGCTACAAGTGGATGTACGCCGAGCTCGAGGAGATGAGCCTGGTGCCGGTGAACATAGTCGGCAGATTCAAGGCCATGTTCGAGGGAAGCAGGCTGGACGTTGTCGAAGACCTTTATTCAATAGTCTTCGAGGTCCTGTACCTTGTGAACCACTCATTCCCTGAGATGGACTTCAACGTACAGGAGGCATTCGACAAGTTCATGGTCAAAAGGCTTCCACTGGAAGCATAGCAAATATAACAGGGACAGCTCAGATTGAGCTGTCCCTGTTATATTCAGCTCTATTTCAAAATTCTTAGTCTGCTTGTTTTGAATCAGGCTTCCTTATGCGACTTCTTTTCCCTGAGCTTCGGAAGGTCATTGAGGTCGTAAGGAGTGCCCTGGTATACGAAGTTCAGCCAGTTTGCATAGAACAGGTTGCCATGACCCCTCCATCTGAAGAGCACGCCTTTCTTTGGGTCATCGTTCCTGAAATAGTTCTTCGGCACTTCCATATCCATGCCCTTGGCGATGTCCCTGTCATACTCATTTTTCAGTGAATCCTTGTCGTATTCCATATGTCCCTGTATGAATATGAGGCTCTTGTCCTTAGTCGCCACAATATGCGGCCCGGTCTCCTCGGAATCGGCAAGGATCTTCAGGTCAGGAACCTTCAGTATCTCATCCCTGTCCACCTGGGTATGCCTTGACTGGGGTGCGTAGAACTCTTCGTCGAAGCCTCTCATGAGCTCCGATTTCTTCTCCTTCACCTTCGTAAGGAACACTCCGAAGAGCTTCTTGTCCAGAACATGCTTGTTTATCCCGAAATGCCTGTACAGTCCTGCCTGGGCTCCCCAGCATATATGTATGGTGCTGAAGACATTATCCCTGCAATAATCCATGATTTCAGTGAGCTCCTTCCAGTAGTCCACTTCCTCGAAGGGCAGGAACTCAACAGGAGCTCCCGTAATTATCATCCCGTCATATTTCTGGTGCTTCACCTCATCAAAGGTCTTGTAGAAATTATCAAGGTACGCCCTGTCGGTATTCTTTGAATCGTGGCTTCCCATGGACAGAAGCTGGACCTCCACCTGGAGTGGAGTGTTTGCAAGAAGCCTTATCAGCTGCTCCTCCGTTGTCTCCTTGGTCGGCATCAGGTTCACGATGGCAACCCTCAGAGGCCTTATGTCCTGCTTCTGGCCCCTCTTCTCATCCATTACGAATATGTTCTCTTCCTTAAGAGTCTTATAAGCTGGCAGCCCCTTTGGCACAAGGATAGGCATTCTTTAATTCCCCCAATCTTCTTATATTCCTGAAAGCGCCTGCTCCAGGTCGTAAATGATATCGTCTATATGCTCAGTGCCTACTGACAGCCTTACGCTTCCCGGCTTTATTCCCGAAGCCTCAAGCTCCTCAGCAGTCATCTGCGAATGGGTCGTGCTTGCAGGATGTATTACCAGAGACTTCACGTCTGCAACGTTCGCAAGGAGAGAGAATACCTCAAGCCTGTCAATGAACGCCTTGGCCTTTTCAGCTCCGCCCTTTACCTCGAAGGTGAATATGGAAGCCCCGCCTCTCGGGAAGTACCTGTTGTACAGCTCGTTGTATGGGTTCCCAGGGAGGCTCGGATGGTTGACCTTGTCGACCTTCGGATGCTCCGACAGGTACTTAGCAACCTTAAGCGAATTCTCAACATGCCTCTCGACCCTTAGAGAAAGGGTCTCCAATCCCTGCAGGAACAGGAACGAGTTGAAAGGACTTATTGCTGCTCCGGTATCCCTCATGAGTGTAACCCTCACCTTGATAATGTAAGCCAGATTGCCCACAGCCTCTGTGAACACCACTCCGTGATAGTTGCTGTTCGGTTCCGTAAGTCCCGGGAACTTGCCGCTCTTCTTCCAGTCGAACCTTCCGCTGTCTATGATCACTCCACCTATTGAGGTGCCATGTCCGCCTATGAACTTGGTTGCCGAATGGACAATTATGTCAGCACCATGTTCAATGGGCCTGAGAAGATATGGCGTTGCGAACGTGTTGTCAACTATCAGCGGAATCCCGTTCTCATGTGCTATCCTTGCAACCTCCTCGATATCTATAAGGTCTGCATTTGGATTTCCCAGTGACTCGATGAATACTGCCTTAGTGTTCGGCCTTATTGCCGACTCAAGGGTCTTAAGGTCATTTCCATCGAAGAAGGACGTCTCGATTCCGAAATCCCTGAAGGTGTTGGCGAAGAGGTTATAGGTTCCTCCATATATGCTGGTCGAGGATACTATATGGTCTCCTGCAACTGCGATGTTCTGGACCGAATATGCAATGGCAGCCATTCCTGAAGCAGTGGCAAGTGCTGCCACTCCCCCTTCAAGCGCCGCTATCCTCTTCTCAAAGACATCAGATGTCGGGTTCATGAGCCTGGTATATATATTTCCACCCTCGGAAAGGTTGAATC